>NZ_JAAAFU010000074.1:40603-78298 GCF_019352905.1 Pseudomonas sp. Xaverov 83
TGCCGCAATGGGGAACTGCAAGCCCATCAGTGCGAAGTGGCCACCCTGTGCGCCGAACTCGCCGAACTGCTGGAATGCTGCGGCCAACCCGCCGCCGCGCAGGATTTGCAGAGCGAAGTGGAGCGGGTGATCCAGGCCACGGCGGCCAATTACTCATCGATGTACCAGGACGTGGCCAATGCCCGGCGCACCGAAATCAGCTACTTGCTGGGCTATGCCTGCCAGGCGGCCGCACGTCACCAACTGACCTTGCCGCACCTGCAACAACTTCAGGTCCGCCTGGTACAGCAACTGTCTGCACGCGGATTGCCCAGCGACTGAAGCACGCGCTACCCTGCCTGCTTGTTCCTTTGCAGCGAAAACCTTGATGCCACTGCGCCAGCGTCTCGAAAATCTACCGGTTGGGCAAAAACTGCTGGCGGCCCTGCTGGTCTTGTTGACCACCGTCTTGCTGGTGGCCAACCTGACCTTTATCAGCGCCGCCTACTGGATCTCCCAGGAAAGCATGGCGCCCCAGGCCTTGCAGGCCATCGGTCGACTGGTGTCGAACCCGTCGCTGGCTGCCCAGGCCCTGGACTCTCCACTCAAGGCGCAAAACCTGCTGGATGAACTGACCAGCTATTCACCCTTGCGGGCCGCGGCCTTATATGACGGTGAAGGTACGCGCCTGGCCCAACTGCAACATGCCAATCGCCTGCACCTGCCAGCCAATTACAATGAGATCGAAATCTGGCGCGCCACCGAGTTTCGCAGCAATCAGGTGATCACCCTTCCCCGTGCCGGCCAACCGTCCGGGCATTTGCTGCTGGTGGCCAGCAGCGAACTGCCGGTGGCCTTTTACACCGGGACCTTCACCGCCAGCCTGGGCATCCTAATTTTCAGTGTGCTGCTGTGGCTGGTGATTGCCCGACAGATCAAGCGCCTGATTACCCGGCCGATCCATGAACTGGAAGAACTGTCGCGTCAGGTCACCCGGGAAGAGAACTACGCCTTGCGCGCCGGTCGCGGCAACCATGACGAAATCGGCAGCCTGGCCGAAGCCTTCAACACCATGCTTTCGCGCATCGAAGCCCGCGAGCAACAACTCAAGCGCGCGCGGGACGATTCCCAGGCCGCCTACGATCAGGCCCAGGGCCTGGCGGAAGAAACCCGCCACACCAACCGCAAGCTGGAACTGGAAGTCCAGGTGCGCAGCAAGATCGAGAAAAAACTCACCGGTTTCCAGAACTACCTCAACAGCATCATCGACTCGATGCCCTCGGCGCTGATTGCCCTGGATGAACAGCTCTACGTCACCCAATGGAACCAGGAAGCCAGCGCGCTTTCCGGCACCCGTCTGGATGAGGCGTTGAACCAGCCAATCTTCCTTGCCTTCCAACCGCTCAAACCCTTTTTGCCGCAAATCAAGGCCACGGTGGAGCAACACACCGTGGAGCGGATCGAGCGGGTGACCTGGGTCAAGGATGACGAGCCCAAGCACTACGCCCTGACCTTCTACCCGCTGATGGGCGGCGCCGGGCGTGGCGTAGTGATCCGGATCGACGACATCACCCAGCGCCTGTCCCTGGAAGAGATGATGGTGCAGTCAGAGAAGATGCTCTCAGTCGGCGGCCTCGCCGCCGGCATGGCCCACGAAATCAACAACCCGCTGGGGGCGATCCTGCATAACGTGCAGAACATCCGCCGCCGCCTGTCCAACGAACTGCCAAAAAACCTTGAGCATGCCGAACAGGTGGGCATCGACCTGGACATGGTCAACCGCTACCTGCAAAGCCGCGAAGTGCCGCAATTGCTCGATGGCATCCAGCAGGCCGGAGCCCGGGCGGCAAAAATCGTCACCCACATGCTCAGCTTCAGCCGCCGCAGCAACCGCCAGATGGCGCCCTGCGACCTGCCGGCCTTGATCGACCAGGCCGTAGAAATTGCCGGCAACGACTTCGACCTCATCGTCGGTTTCGACTTCAAGGGCCAGGCGATCATCCGCCAGTTCGACCCACAACTGGGCCCGGTGCCCGGCACCGCCAACGAACTGGAGCAGGTACTGCTCAACCTGCTGAAAAACGCCGCACAGGCGATTCACCAGCGTGAAAATGACAGCGAGCCCGGGCGTATCATCCTGCGTACCCGGCTCAACCCGCCGTGGGCGGAGATCCAGGTGGAAGACAACGGCATCGGCATGAGCGAGAACGTGCGCAAACGCACGTTTGAGCCGTTCTTCACCACCAAGGAGATCGGCCAGGGCACCGGGCTTGGCCTGTCGGTTTCGTACTTCATCATCACCAACAATCACAAGGGCCAGATGGAAGTCCAATCGACCCTCGGCCAAGGCACCTGCTTCACCCTGCGATTACCTTTGGCGGGCAGCCAATTGCCCTCCAACGAACTCACTCAACTGGAGCGCTAACCATGGGCTTTCGCCTGTCGAAGATTTACACCCGTACCGGCGACAAGGGCGAAACCGGCCTGGGCGATGGCCGCCGCGTGCCCAAGGACCATCCACGGGTTGAGGCGATTGGCGAAGTCGATGCGCTGAACAGCCAGCTGGGTTTGTTGTTGGCGGGTCTTGAGGAACAGAGCGGACAGCATCCGGCATTGAAGGATGTGATCGAGGTGTTGACGCCTTGCCAGCATCGGCTGTTTGATCTGGGCGGCGAGTTGGCGATGCCGGTGTACAAGGCGCTGAATGCGGCGGAAGTCGACCGGCTTGAAGCGGCGATCGATCGCTGGAATGAAGAAGTCGGGCCGCTGGAGAACTTCATTCTGCCGGGGGGATCGGCGTTGATTGCCCAGGCTCATGTGTGCCGCAGCCTGGCCCGCAGTGCGGAGCGTCGGTGTCAGCACCTGAATGCGGTGGAACCGCTGGAAGGCGTGGGGTTGGCGTATATCAACCGCCTATCGGACTTGCTGTTTGTGGCAGCCAGGGTGATCGCCAAGCGTCAGGGCGTTGCGGAGATTTTGTGGCAGGCGGCGGCAAAGCCACACTAATGCTTACTGACTGATTGAGATTTGTGGCGAGGGAGCTTGCTCCCTCGCCACAACAAGCTCATCGGCCTGGTCCTTACACCTCAGGCCAGAACGCCCGAATCCCCGCCACGCCTTGCGCACCGGCTTCCCAGGCCTTTTCCCGCTCTGCAGGACCCACCCCACCCAGCAAGAACACCGGTTTGCTGAAACCACTGATCAACTGCTGCGCCTGCGCCCAACCCAATGGCTGGGCATCCGGGTGAGTCTGGGTCGGCTGAACCGGAGACAGGGTGACGAAATCCACGTCCATCAACTCCGCCAACGCCAGTTCTTCAGCATTGTGGCAAGACGCCGCCAACCAGCGATCCTTCGGCAAAGGACGTCCCTTGCTCGCGTATTTGCGCAGTTGCGCCGAGGTCATGTGCCAGCCGGCTGCGGGAAAATCCCCCAGCCATTCAAACGGCCCTTTCAGCATAAGCTGAGCCTTGCCCGCACACAGGCCCACGGCGTCCACCGCCAGGTCGCGGTACTTGGGGTCGTAACCGTTGGGAGCACGCAACTGAACCAGCTTGATGCCGCCAGCGATGGCCTTTTGAATCCCGCGCAGCAGGGTCGGCGTTTCCAGCTCACCCGGAGTGATCAGGTATTCAGCCGGCAAACGCGCTGCCGCTACGATCGGTGCGTTGGCCGCCGGAAACTCATAGTTAGGCAGGTCCCGTTGGGCCACCCACTCAAGGGGTTGCCCTTCGGCACCGTGAGGTTCGCCGGTAAAGGCCGAGACTTCCCAGACATCCAGCAACACCTGCTTGTCGGGGTAATCATGCTGCACCTTGATCAACGGACGAGCCGCCGTAACCTGAATACCCAACTCTTCCTGCAATTCACGGGACAGCGCGGTAGCGACCGACTCATCGGCCTCCACCTTGCCCCCGGGAAACTCCCAGAGCCCGCCCTGATGCTGGGTATCGGCGCGGCGCGCCAGCAGAATCCTGCCGTCGACACCCCGGATGACCGCTGCTGCTACATGAACTCGTTTCACCGCACTATTTCCTCTGAATCGGTTTGAAGACCTGCCTGGTATCAGGTGCGGTATTCCGCGTTGATCTTCACGTACTCGTGGGACAGGTCGGTGGTCCAGATGGTTTCGCTGCACTCACCGCGGCCCAATTCGATACGGATGGTGATTTCTTCCTGCTGCATCACCGCAGAACCCTGGGCTTCGGTGTACGTCTCGGCCCGGGCGCCACGGCTGGCGATGCACACCTCGCCGAGGAACACATCGATCTTGCTCACGTCCAGGTTCGGCACACCGGCACGCCCCACAGCGGCCAGGATACGGCCCCAGTTCGGGTCGGAGGCAAACAGTGCAGTCTTGATCAGCGGCGAGTGGGCCACGGTGTAGCCGACGTCCAGACATTCCTGATGGTTGCCGCCGCCGTTGACTTCAACCGTCACAAACTTGGTGGCGCCTTCGCCATCACGCACGATGGCCTGGGCCACGTCCATGCACACTTCGAACACCGCCTGCTTCAAGGCTGCGAAATACGCGCCGTTGGACGAGGTGATTTCCGGCAGGTCGGCCTGGCCGGTGGCGATCAACATGCAGCAGTCGTTGGTCGAGGTATCGCCGTCGATGGTGATGCGGTTGAACGACTTGTTGGCGCCGTCGAGCATCAGGTTTTGCAGCACATCGCGAGAGACTTTGGCGTCGGTGGCGATATAGCCGAGCATGGTCGCCATGTTCGGGCGAATCATGCCAGCACCTTTGCTGATGCCGGTGACGGTCACGGTGACGCCTTCGTGCACAAACTGGCGGCTCGCGCCTTTGGGCAGGGTGTCAGTGGTCATGATGCCGGTGGCCGCGGCCGCCCAGTTATCCACCGACAAGTCATCCAGTGCGGCTTGCAACGCGCCTTCGATTTTCTCGACCGGCAACGGCTCACCGATCACACCGGTGGAGTACGGCAGCACCTGGTTGGCATCAACTCCAGTCAGCTCTGCCAGCTTGGCGCAGGTGCGAGCAGCAGCGGCCAAGCCAGGTTCGCCGGTGCCGGCGTTGGCATTGCCAGTGTTGGTCAGCAGGTAACGCACCGGGCCTTCAACCCGCTGCTTGGCCAAAATCACCGGAGCCGCGCAGAACGCGTTCAGGGTGAACACACCCGCGACGGTCGAGCCTTCGGCACAGCGCATCACCACCACATCCTTGCGCCCCGGGCGTTTGATGCCGGCCGAAGCAATACCGAGTTCAAAACCGGCAACCGGGTGCAACGTGGGCAAAGGACCAAGACCAACAGCCATGAATGCGCTCCTAAAAATAGTGGATGTGTGACCCGTCATTCTCGACGGTGACAAAATGGCAAAACGCCGCGACGGCTGATGCCGGTCGCGGCGCGGGGTGTTGCAGCGTCAGGCGAAAATCTTAGTTGATTTCGCCGTGGCAGTGTTTGAACTTCTTGCCCGAACCGCACCAGCACAGTTCATTGCGACCCAGCTTCTGCTCATTGCGCACCGGAGCTTGAGCCAGGGCCACATCGACCTCTTCACCCAACACTTCCGGAGCCTCTAGGCCAGGCGCTTCGTCGTGCTGGAACTGCATCCGCGCAGCCAGTGCCTCGGCTTCCTGACGCAGGCGGGCTTCTTCCTCGATCGGGTCTTCGCGACGCACCTGAACGTGGGACAGCACACGAATCGAATCGCGCTTGATCGAATCCAGCAGCTCGGAGAACAGCGTGAACGACTCGCGCTTGTACTCCTGCTTCGGGTTCTTCTGGGCGTAGCCACGCAGGTGGATGCCGTGACGCAGGTGGTCCATGGTCGACAGGTGGTCTTTCCACAGGTCGTCCAGCACGCGCAGTACGATTTGCTTCTCGAAGGTGCGCAGTGCTTCGGCACTCGCCTGCTCTTCTTTTTCGTTGTACGCGGCCAGCAGCTCGGTCATGAGCTTCTCGCGCAGGGTTTCTTCGTACAAGTGGTCGTCTTCGTCGAGCCATTGCTGGACCGGCAAGTCGACACCGAAGTCGCTCTTCAACGCGGCTTCCAGACCGGCAACATCCCACTGCTCAGGCAGGGACTGTGGCGGAATGTGTGCGCTGACGGTGGCGTTCAGCACGTCCTGGCGGAAATCGGCAATGGTCTCGCCGATGTTGGTGGCGGCCAACAAACTGTTACGCATGTGATAAATCACTTTACGCTGTTCGTTGTTGACGTCATCGAACTCGAGCAGTTGCTTACGAATGTCGAAGTTGCGGCCTTCTACCTTGCGCTGTGCCTTCTCGATGGCGTTGGTCACCATGCGGTGTTCAATCGCTTCACCGGACTGCATGCCCAGGGCTTTCATGAAGTTCTTCACCCGGTCCGAGGCGAAGATACGCATCAGGCTGTCTTCCAGGGACAGGTAGAAACGGCTGGAACCGGCGTCACCCTGACGACCGGCACGACCACGCAACTGGTTGTCGATACGACGCGATTCGTGACGCTCGGACGCGATCACCTGCAAGCCACCGGACTCCAGCACTTGCTGGTGACGCTTCTGCCAGTCAGCCTTGATCTGCGCGATCTGCTCAGGGGTCGGGTTGTCCAGGGAGGCAACTTCCACTTCCCAGTTACCGCCCAACAGGATGTCGGTACCACGACCGGCCATGTTGGTGGCGATGGTCAGTGCCCCCGGGCGACCGGCCTGGGCAATGATCTCGGCTTCTTTTTCGTGGAACTTGGCGTTGAGGACCTTGTGCTCGATGCCTTCCTTGGCCAGCAAGCTGGACATGTGCTCGGAAGTTTCGATGGTGGCAGTACCCACCAGCACCGGACGGCCCTGGGCCATGCATTCCTTGATGTCGGCGACGATTGCAGCGTATTTCTCGTCGGCGGTCAGGAACACCAGGTCGTTGAAGTCTTTACGCGCCAGTGGCTTGTTCGGTGGGATAACCATCACCGACAGACCGTAGATCTGGTGGAATTCGAACGCTTCGGTGTCGGCTGTACCGGTCATGCCGGACAGTTTGTTGTACAGACGGAAGTAGTTCTGGAAGGTGGTGGAGGCCAGGGTCTGGCTTTCAGCCTGAATGTTCAGGGCTTCCTTGGCTTCGATCGCCTGGTGCAGGCCTTCCGACAAACGGCGACCCGGCATGGTACGACCGGTGTGTTCGTCGACCAGTACGACCTGGCCGTCCTGCACGATGTATTCAACGTTGCGATGGAACAGCTTGTGAGCGCGCAGGCCGGCATACACGTGGGTCAACAGGCCCAGGTTGTGCGCCGAGTACAGGCTCTCGCCTTCGGCCAGCAGGCCGATCTGGGTGAGCATGTCTTCGACGAACTGGTGACCGGCTTCGTTGAGTTCGACCTGGCGGGTCTTTTCGTCGATGGTGAAGTGACCTTCTTTGGTCACCACGCCTTCCACTTCCTCGATATGTTGCTCAAGGCGCGGGATCAGCTTGTTGATTTCGGTATACAGACGCGAGCTGTCCTCGGCCTGACCGGAGATGATCAGCGGGGTACGGGCTTCGTCGATCAGGATGGAGTCGACTTCGTCGATCACGGCAAAATTGAGTTCGCGCTGGAATTTTTCTTCCATGCTGAACGCCATGTTGTCGCGCAGGTAGTCGAAACCGAATTCGTTGTTGGTACCGTAGGTGATGTCGGCAGCGTAGGCGGCGCGCTTCTCTTCCGGCGGCTGGAACGGCGTGACAACGCCGACCGTCAGGCCGAGGAATTCATACAGCGGACGCATCCAGTTGGCGTCCCGGCGAGCCAGGTAGTCGTTCACCGTCACAACGTGCACGCCCTTGCCGGACAATGCGTTGAGGTAAACGCCCAGGGTTGCCACCAGGGTCTTGCCTTCACCGGTACGCATTTCGGCAATCATGCCTTCATGCAAGGTCATGCCGCCGATCAACTGAACGTCGAAGTGGCGCATGCCCATGACACGCTTACCGGCTTCACGGGCGACCGCAAAGGCTTCGGGAAGCAGCTTGTCGAGGGTTTCACCTTTGGCTATGCGGGCCTTGAACTCTTCGGTCTTGGCGCGCAATTGCTCGTCCGAAAGGGCAACCATCTGCTCTTCGAAGGCATTGACCAGCTGCACCGTCTTGAGCATGCGTTTGACTTCGCGCTCATTCTTGCTTCCAAAAAGTTTCTTTAACAAAGGCGCAAACATATCGGCAGGTTCTTCCACACATAGGGATGGAGGGCGCCCCGTGAGTCGCCCGAGCAGCCCTCACGGCCGCATGCGAACGAGCATTCTACCCGGAAACGTGGGTGAGGAAAGTGGCGTTATTCCACGATGCTGGCACGGCGCTCTTAGAGGGCTTGTTTAAAATAAGGGCTTTTTGCTGAACTTCAACCCATTCAGGCAATAAGTTACTCATTGATTTAATGGATAAACTGCCGGTAATGCAATGGCCGCAGCGGTGCAGACGCTTTCTGCTACCATGGCCGCTCTGTTACTTAAGGTGTCTAGTCATGGCATTTCGCCCTCTTACGGCTCGAGCTCCCGCCGTGTTGCTTCGCGAAGCCAAGCCTTTAAAAGCCATCTTCGGCCATGCGCAACGCCTTGGTCATCTGCAACGCCTGGTAGAAAGCCAACTGCAACCCGCCGCCCGCGAACACTGCCATGTGGCTTCGTGGCGTGAAGGCAATCTGCTGCTGATCGTCACCGATGGCCATTGGGCGACGCGCCTGCGCTATCAGCAAAAACGGTTGCAGCGCCAATTGATGGCCTTCGATGAATTCGCCAGCCTGACGCGCATCCAGTTCAAAGTACAACCGCCGACCGTACCGCAAGGTGCAGTGGGGCATACGATGGATTTGTCGGAAATCGCAGCCGAAACCATTCAGGCCACGGCCGACGGGATTACCGATCCGAATTTACGCGCGGCACTGGAGCGGCTGGCCGCTCACGCCAAACCCAAAACCTGAGACCTGGCGCATAACCAAATGTGGGAGCGGGCTTGCTCGCGAAGGCGGCGTGTCAGTCACTGCATATATTGACTGATCCACCGCTTTCGCGAGCAAGCCCGTTCCCACATTTGATCGCATCGTTATTTACGCTTGCTGCCACCCAACAACGACCCGAGTAACCCGCGCACCAATTGCCGGCCCATCTGATTGGCCGCCTGTTGCATCGCCGACTTCAGTGCCTTGCCTGCCGTAGTCCCCAGGAACGCGCCGGCCTTGTCGGTAAAACTCGGTTCTTCAGCAGCGGGCGCCGCCTCCTCCTGCGGCCCCAGGTCCTTGCGGGCCATCAACACTTCGTACGCCGACTCTCGATCAATCGGCTTGTCATAGCGCCCCAGCAACGGCGAACTGGCAATCAACGCCGCCCGCTCGGCTTCGCTCAACGGCCCGATCCGCGATTGCGGCGGCGCCACCAGTACGCGCTGGACTACCTCAGGCGTCCCCTTTTCCTGCAAGGTTCCCACCAGCGCCTCACCCGTTCCCAATTCGGTCAGCACCGCCAGCGCATCAAACGCCGGGTTAGGGCGGAAGCCATCGGCCACGGCTCGCAGGGATTTCTGCTCTTTGGTGGTGAATGCCCGCAGGCCGTGCTGGATGCGCAAGCCTAGTTGCGCCAGTACCGTGTCCGGCAGGTCTCCCGGAGACTGGGTGACGAAATACACACCGACCCCTTTCGAACGAATCAGCCGCACCACTTGTTCCAGGCGATCCTGCAGGGCTTTTGGAGTATCGGCGAATAACAGATGCGCCTCATCGAAAAACAGCGCCAGCAGCGGCTTGTCGGCATCACCGCGCTCCGGTAGTTGCTCAAACAGTTCGGCCAACAGCCAGAGCAGGAAGGTCGCGTACACCTTCGGTGCCTCATGCACCAGCCGGCTGGCGTCCAACAAATGAATACGACCGCGCCCGTCACTGGCGGGCTGCAGGATATCTTCCAGTTGCAACGCCGGCTCGCCGAACAACGCTTCGGCACCCTGCTGTTCCAGCACTGCCAGGCGCCGCAATAGCGCCTGGCTGGAACCGGTGGTCATCAAGGCCGCGTCTTCCCCCAGCAATTCCGGGTGGTAGCGCAAATGATTGAGCAGCGCCTTGAGGTCCTTGAGGTCCAGCAGTAACAGACCTTCGCGGTCGGCCACCTTAAAGGCCGCATAAAGCGCTGATTGTTGACTGTCGGTGAGTTCCAACAGGCTGCCGAGCAACAGCGGGCCCATTTCACTCATGGTGGTACGCAGCGGATGACCGGACTGGCCGTGGATATCCCACAACGTCACCGGATACGCCTTGGGCGTGTAATTAAGGAAAGGCATGCCGGCAATCCGCTCGGCAACCTTGCCCTGAGGGTTGGCCGCGGCGCCCAGGCCACACAGGTCGCCCTTGATGTCGGCGGCAAACACCGCGACACCGGCATCGCTGAAGGCTTCCGCCAGGCGCTGCAACGTGACGGTCTTGCCGGTACCGGTAGCACCCGCGATCAGGCCGTGGCGGTTGGCCAGGCGCATCGACTGGGCGATCGGCTGACCTTGAAGATCTGCACCAATAATGAGTTGCGAGGAGTCAGGCATTTTGTCACCCATGGTTAATCTTTAGCACGGCGTGGTCGATACAGTTAAAGCGAGAGACCCAAGAAGTCTTAGAAAAAACGGGCCGGATAATTCCTGCAGGAGCAGATGGAAATATCACACTTTTTTTGACGCAGCCATTTTGCGCGCCCCAAAAGGACGTGCATCGGATATTAAGACCATAGCGGACCCCACAAGCCATGAATAAAAATCTGCGTTTCAGCCATAAAATCCTGCTTGCCGCCGCTCTTATCGTCATTGCCGCCTTTGCGTTGTTTACCCTTTACAACGACTACTTGCAGCGTAATGCGATTCGCGACGATCTGAACAACTACCTGCATGAGATGGGCGACGTCACCGCCAGCAATATCCAGACCTGGCTCACCGGGCGCATTGTGCTGATCGAAAGCGCCGCGCAGAACATCGCCATCAACCCGGATTCAACTAACGTCGCGAGCCTCCTGGAACAGAAAGCCCTGACGTCTTCGTTCATGGCCACCTACCTGGGCGACAGCAAAGGCGGTTTCGTGATCCGCCCCGACACCAAGATGCCCGACGGTTTCGACCCGCGTGTACGCCCCTGGTACAAGGGCGCACAGGCCAGCAACGGCTCAACCCTGACCGAACCCTACATTGACGCGGCCACCGGTCAGTTGATCATCTCCATTGCCACCCCCAGCAGCAAAGCCGGGCAGAGTGTTGGCGTGGTGGGCGGCGACCTGAGCCTGCAAACCCTGGTGGACAACATCGGAGCCCTGAACTTCGGCGGCATGGGGTATGCCTTCCTGGTCAGCGCCGACGGCAAAGTGCTGGTGCACCCGGACAAAAGCCTGGTGATGAAAGCCTTGGCTGACGTCTATCCAAAAAACACCCCGAAGATCAGCAGCGATTTCAGTGAAGTCGAAGTCGACGGCAAAACCCGCATCGTCACCTTTACCCCGATCAAGGGCCTGCCCTCGGTGAACTGGTACCTCGGCCTGTCGGTGGATAAAGACAAATCCTTCGCCATGCTCAGTGAATTCCGCACCTCGGCGATCATTGCCACGATCATCGCGGTGGTCATCATCATCGCCCTGCTGGGCATGCTGATCCGCATCCTCCTGCAGCCATTGCACATCATGACCCGCGCCATGGAAGACATCGCCGACGGCGAGGGCGACCTGACCCGCCGCCTGACCATCCAGAACCACGACGAATTCGGCGTGCTCGGTACCGCGTTCAATCGCTTCGTGGAGCGGATTCACACCTCGATTCGCGAGGTATCCTCGGCCACCGAGCACGTCAATGAAGTGGCCCTGCGGGTGGTCAGCGCCTCCAACTCCTCGATGGTTAATTCCGACGAGCAGGCCAACCGCACCAACAGCGTAGCGGCCGCCATCAACGAACTGGGGGCCGCCGCCCAGGAAATCGCCCGCAACGCCGCACAGGCCTCCAACCAGGCCAGCGATGCCCGACAACTGGCCGAAGACGGGCAGCAGGTGGTGGAGCGCAATATCAAGGCGATGAACCAGTTGTCGCAGATGATCAGCGCCTCCAGTACCAATATCGAAGCGCTTAACAACAAGACGGTGAACATCGGGCAGATTCTGGAAGTGATCACCAGCATTTCCCAGCAAACCAACCTGCTGGCCCTCAACGCGGCGATTGAAGCCGCACGGGCCGGGGAAGCCGGTCGCGGGTTCGCCGTGGTGGCCGATGAAGTGCGTAACCTGGCACACCGTACCCAGGAATCGGCGCAGCAAGTGCAGAAGATGATCGAGGAGCTGCAAGTGGGCGCGCGGGATTCGGTCAGCACCATGAGTGAAAGCCAGCGTCACAGCCAGGACAGCGTGGAAATCGCCAACCTGGCCGGCGAGCGCCTGAACAGCGTGACCCAGCGCATCGGCGAGATTGACGGGATGAACCAGTCGGTGGCCACCGCTACCGAGGAACAGACCTCGGTGGTGGAGTCGATCAACATGGACATCACCGAGATCAACACCCTCAATCAGGAAGGTGTGGAGAACCTGCAATCGACGTTGCGCGCCTGTTCCGACCTGGAACAGCAGGCAGCGCGCTTGAAACAACTGGTGGGCAGTTTCCGGATCTGATTCAACGGCGTCAGTGGCGGCCTTGTGCATGGGCTGACGCCTTTTCTTCCGGCGATTTGGACGTGTCCTGCAGTTGTTCCCACAACTCGGCGGCGCCTGGAAACTCGGTGCCGTCTTCACTGCTCAAGTCATCCGGGTCATATCGACTCAAACAACCCTCTCCCAGCGTCGCAGGGGCTTTGGACGTGGCTTTATCAAGTGGATCGCTCATTCTCCAATCCTCTCCCGAGGCAAAAAAAAGGGCCTGCAGCGATTTAACGCCCAGGCCCTTCATTCTTCAATCAGAACACTTCAATCAGAACACGACGGTCTTGTTGCCGTGCACCAGCACCCGGTCTTCCAGGTGATAGCGCAGGCCGCGGGCCAGCACCATCTTCTCGACGTCACGGCCAAAACGGACCATGTCTTCGATGCTGTCGCTATGGCTGACGCGCACCACGTCCTGCTCGATGATCGGACCTGCATCCAACTCTTCGGTGACGTAGTGGCACGTAGCGCCGATCAGCTTTACACCGCGCAGGGATGCCTGGTGATACGGCTTTGCGCCTACAAACGACGGCAGGAAACTGTGGTGAATGTTGATCACCTTGCCGGCGTACTCACTGCACAGTTCCGGCGGCAGGATCTGCATGTAGCGCGCCAGCACCACGACGTCTGCGTCGTGCTGCTTGACCAGGCGCGAGACCTCGGCGAAAGCCGGCTCCTTGTCCTGCGGGTTGACCGGGACATGGTAGTAAGGGATGCCGTGCCACTCGACCATGCTGCGCAGGTCGTCGTGATTGGAAATCACGCAGGAGATTTCGCAGTCCAGTTCGTCGCTGTGCCAGCGGTGCAGCAAGTCTGCCAGGCAGTGGGACTCACGGCTGGCCATCAGGACCACGTGCTTTTTCTGTTCCGTGTCGGTGATGCGCCAGGTCATCGAGAACTCTTCAGCGATCGGCGCAAATGCCTCGCGAAATGCCTCTAGACCAAAGGGCAGCGTATCGGCACGAATTTCGTGACGCATGAAGAACCAGCCGCTGAGATTGTCCGAGTGATGGCTCGCTTCGGTGATCCAGCCGTTATGGGAAGCCAGAAAGTTACTGACCTTGGCAACGATGCCAACCCGGTCCGGGCAAGCAATCACCAGCCGAAAAGTGCGCATTAGGGGGAAACTCCAGAACTTCACAAAGGCCGCCATTCTAGCGATTGCGCACAAAAACTGCAGTATTCCTCTACGCTTATTCTGATCACGCGAGCCGGCCCTACCCCTTAATAGCGTAAGGTTTTACCCACTATATGTGTGCTATCCCATGGACTCAGGCAGTAAGCCAGGACTTAACGAGAGTATCTTTAGGCCTTAACCCTTACTAATTAACTCAATTCCACCCTTTTGCCACAAACAACCAAAGTAAATTACATAAATGCGGCCTTAAATGTTTACTTGGGCAAACTGTCTGACTATTATTGGGCCACTATCCCCTTTCACCCAGCGCCCTACATAAGGTAGTCCCCATGTCCCTGATCAACGAATACCGTGCCACCGAAGAAGCTATCAAAGAGCTGCAAGCCCGTTTGAAGAACCTGTCCCAAGACGACAAACTGCAAACCGAGCTGGAATTCGAAGGCAAATTGCGCACCCTGATGGGCGAATACTCCAAATCCCTGCGTGACATCATCGCGCTGCTGGATCCAGAGTCGAAAGTTAAGGCTCCACGTGGTGCCGTAAAAACTACCGGCACCAAGCGTGCACGTAAGGTTAAACAATACAAAAACCCGCATAACGGCGAAGTGATTGAAACCAAAGGTGGCAACCACAAGACGCTGAAAGAGTGGAAAGCCAAGTGGGGCGGCGACGTGGTTGAAGGCTGGGCTACCCTGCTGGGCTAAGCCTCACCAGGACGCCGCGTGATACGCAACGCAATAAAAAACGCCAGCTAGCTGGCGTTTTTTATTGTCCGCATTTTACCTGCGTGCCGATTACAGGCTCATTCGTGCTGCTAAAGAGTCAACATATTCCTGCCACTCATCAAGCACCTGCTGCTGAAACGGTGTAGCACTAACAGCCAACTCAAGACGTGCCTGTTTAAAAGCTTCAAGGGTGTTTGGCGCCCCCCACTGAGGGTCTGACAAACGTTGCTGACAGAAAACTCTCCAGCGTTGTTGCTCCTCACTATTCAAGGTGTCAGGGAAGTTACGCGCGCGATAGCGAAATAATAATTCAGGTAAACGCTCATCATCGAAAGGCCATTGCTGGCGCGCTAGTTGCGCAGGCTCGGCGACTCTCACTTGTTCACATAAACGTCGATCACGATCCCCGATAAAACCATCGTATAGCTGCTGCTCGGGATCAGCGCTTGGCGCAAAATCTTCCTCGGCATAAATCAGCGCTAATTTATCGCGCCATAGTTCCTGTGCGTCGCTTAGCCGCAGGGCTCGCGCCTCACACTCATCCATATCCAGTTGCAGACGCTCGCGGTCTTGTGCCCGAAGCACACTCAACGGTGCGACTACCGGGCAGCGATTGATGTGCAACAATTTGAGCGGTACCGGCAACTCACCTTCGGCAAGGTCATCACGACGGGTATATAAGCGCCGGCGCAAGGTATCGGCGTCCTCGTCCAACAACCCTTGGGGATCGAGCCCAAGGTCACAGACGATCAACGCATTGCGATTGCGCGGATGCCAGGCCAGCGGCAACACCACTCCCAGGTAATGACGCTCGGCGGAAAAACGGCCGGAGATATGCACCATCGGCTGTAATAACCGCACCTGGTCCATCACCCGTTGCTTGCTGCGCAGTTGAAACAGCCAGTCATAGAGCTTGGGTTGCTTCTCGCGGATCAACCGCGCCAGTGCGATGGTGGCGCGCACATCGGACAAGGCGTCGTGGGCCTGGCCGTGGTCGATGCCGTTGGCAGCCGTCAATCGCTCAAGCTTGAGGGTGACGCGCCCGTCCTGTTCCGGCCAGACGATCCCGTCCGGGCGCAGGGCGTAGGCGGTGCGTACTACGTCGATCAGGTCCCAGCGGCTATTGCCGCCCTGCCACTCCCGGGCATAGGGATCAAAAAAATTGCGGTACAGACTGTAGCGCGTCATCTCGTCGTCAAAACGCAAGGTGTTGTAGCCAGCCCCGCAGGTGCCCGGGGCGGCGAGTTCGGCGTGTACCCGGGTCATGAAGTCGGCTTCGGCCAGGCCTTTTTCCGCCAGCACCCCGGGCGTGATACCGGTAATCGCGCACGCCGCCGGGTGCGGCAGGATATCGTCGCTGGGGTGGCAATAAAGATTGACCGGCGACCCGACCTCGTTGAGTTCAAGGTCAGTGCGAATGCCGGCTACCTGCAGTGGGCGGTCGGTACGCGGGTTGATGCCGGTGGTTTCATAGTCGTACCAGAAAATGGTGGTCACGGGCTATTCCTGTGCTGAAGACCGGCAAAGTCTAGGCGCTTGACGGCACCGGGGGCCAGCGCTGTGTTCACTGTACAAACATTCAGTAAATCGTTGAGTGGTTGCTTCCACCGTCGACACTGCTAGCATCCGTCTTTCCAACCCCGCCGCTGCCGCCCAGGCGTCAGCGCAGCACTGCCAAGGACCGCGATGCCATCTGCGCCACTGGATACCCGCTACCAGATCGAGACCCCGGAGGGCATCGACCTGCCCCTGCGCCCGGCCGGCCTGCTGGTCCGCTCACTGGCCTTCGCCTTCGACCTGGGGTTGCGCGGCCTGATTCTCGGCATCCTGTTCATCGCCCTCGCGTTTCTCGGAAACCTGGGCATCGGCCTGGGCTCGCTGCTGCTGTTCCTCGTCAGTTGGTGGTACATGGTGCTGTTCGAAGTGCTCAACCAGGGCTGCTCACCCGGCAAGCAGATCATGGGCTTGCGAGTAGTGCAGGACGACGGTACGCCCATCGGCTGGTCCGCCTCGCTGATCCGCAACCTGCTGCGCTTTGTCGACATGTTGCCGTTCGGCTACTTCCTCGGCGCCATCAGTTGCCTGCAACACCCCAACTTCAAACGCCTGGGTGACCTGGCGGCCGGGACCCTGGTGATCTATCGCGAACAACCACTTTCCCGTCCGCAGGTTCCGCAAGCTCCGGCGCTGCGTCTGCCGTTCGCCCTGGAGCTGAACGAACAACGGGCAATTCTCAGCTTCGCCGAACGCCAGGGCGAACTGTCCGCCGAGCGAGTCAACGAACTGGCCGCGATCCTGGCCACTCCCCTGCAGGTCTCCCCTGCCCGCGCCGTCGCGGAACTGAACGGCGTGGCTCGTGGATTGTTGGGGCCAGCATGAAGCAGAGTCTTTTCGAAAGCCGCCACCAGGCACAATGGCAAGCCTTTGCCACGCAACTGACACAGCTTGAAAAGGGCAAAGCCAAGCGTGCTGACTTCACCGACTTCCCTCATCAGTACCGGCAGTTGTGCCAGCATCTGGCGCTGGCCCAGGAACGCGGCTACAGCAGTTATCTGGTTGATCCATTGCAGCAGCTTGCCTTGCGCGGCCATCAACAGCTGTATCGGCATCGCAGCCAGTTGAGCGCAAATGTACTGAGCTTCCTGCTGGCCGACTTCCCCAGGCTGGTTCGCGCGCAATGGCCATTCGTGTTGGTCGCCAGCCTGCTGTTCTTTGGCAGCCTGATCGGCATCGCGTTGCTGGTGTACCTGTACCCAGACCTGATCTACAGCATCGTCAGCCCCCAGCAAGTGGCCGAGATGCAGGGCATGTACGACCCGGATGCCAGCCGTCTGGGTCGGGCAGCCGAACGTGCCTCCAGCGAAGACTGGATGATGTTTGGCTACTACGTGATGCACAACATCGGCATCGCATTCCAGACCTTTGCCGCCGGGCTGTTGTTCGGCCTGGGCAGCGTATTTTTCCTGTTCTTCAACGGCCTGATCATTGGTGCCGTTGCCGGGCACCTGACACAAATCGGCTACGGCCAGACCTTCTGGTCATTCGTGATTGGCCATGGCGCCTTCGAACTCAGCGCCATCGCCCTGGCTGGCGCGGCCGGCCTGCAACTGGGGTGGGCCTTGATTGCACCGGGGCAACTGACGAGAGGTGAATCCCTGCGACTGGCCGCGCGTAAAAGCGTGCAAATGATTTGCGGTGTGATGGTGTTCCTGCTGATCGCCGCGTTTATCGAGGCGTACTGGTCTTCCACCACTGCGGTGGCGCCGTGGATCAAGTACCTGGTGGGCGCCGCCCTCTGGTTGCTGATGGCTGCCTACCTGCTGTTTGCCGGACGGAACCGCCATGCGCCTGAGTGATGCCAGCGTCGTGATCCGCCCGCGCACCTCCTGGGAAGCCATGGACCTCGGCATACTGCTGGCCCGCGAACATCGTGTGCTGCTGATGAGCAGTTGGGCCATCGTGAGTTTACCGATCTTCGCGCTGCTCAGCGTGCTGCTGTGGAATCATCCCTCCACCGCGCTGTTGCTGTTCTGGTGGTTGAAACCGGCATTCGACCGCTTTCCACTGTATATCCTGTCCAAGGCCCTGTTCGGCGAAACACCCAGCCTGAAACAAGCCCTGCGTCACTCGCCACGCCTGCTCAAGGGCCAACTGCTGGCCAGCCTGACCTGGCGACGTTTCAGCCTGAGCCGCAGTTTCGTGATGCCGGTGGTCCAGCTCGAAGGTCTGAAAGGCCAGGCGCGCCAACAACGTCTTGGTGTACTGCAACAACGCAACGCCGGCGCTGCGCGCTGGCTGACCCTGATCGGGGTGCACCTGGAAATCGCCCTGTGGTTCGGGTTGATGGCCGTGTTCTATTTTTTCCTGCCCCAGGAGGTAGAGCGGGATTGGGACTGGCAACAGCTGGTGCTCACCGCGGGGCACGATTGGCTCTGGCTGGAACACCTGACCAACGCCTTCTATGCGCTGATCCTGGTGTTCTGGGAGCCTATCTACGTCGCCTGCGGTTTCAGCCTGTACCTGAACCGCCGTACCGTGCTGGAAGCCTGGGACCTGGAACTGGTATTCCGCCGGCTGCGCCAGCGCTTGAGCGGCATAGCGCCGGTACTGCTGCTGGTGATCGGGCTGGTACTGGTTCCGGCGCCCCCACCGGCATGGGCCGATGAACCGGCCCCCCAAAAGCCCCTGAGTACACAATCGGCCAGTCAGTCGATAAAGGCGCTGTTGGAGCAGCCACCGTTCAAAAACGCCGAGACCGTCACCCGCTACCGCTTCGGCGAAGAAAAAGCGGCGGACAAAACCAAACCGAAAGGTGAAGGCAAGTTACCGGCCTGGCTGGAAGCATTGCTGAAAAACCTCAACAGCGATTCGTTCAAGCACATCGCGAAGGGCCTTGAAGTGCTGCTCTGGGGATTGCTGGTAGGTGGCCTGGCATTGGTGATCTGGCGATACCGTGACTGGCTGCATGCTTTTGTCAGCCGCCGCAGCCCCCGCAAGCCCAAGGCTGCCAAGCCCGCTCCCTCGCAGTTGTTCGGCCTCGAGCTGGGGGCAGATACCCTGCCCGAAGACATCGCCGGCACCGCCGAACAGCTCTGGGCAACGCGGCCCCGGGAAGCCCTCGGTTTACTTTACCGTGGGTTGCTCAGCCGCCTGCTGCACGACTTCAACCTGCCGCTGAAAAGCGCCGACACGGAAGGCCAGGTCCTGGAGCGTATCCGCCAACTGCAACAGCCGCAGTTGCTGGCGTTCAGCGATGAGCTGACCCGCTACTGGCAAAACCTTGCCTATGGTCACCGCCTGCCGCCGGCCTTCGCGCAACAACAGCTATGCAGCCGTTGGCGAGCCCTGTTCGGCGCGGGAGCTGCGCAATGAACCGGCCATTGCTGTGGGTCGGACTGCTCGTGGCGTGCCTGCTCGCAGTTGGCGGTTTTTATGCCTGGCACAAGGCGATCCCGTATCAGGAAGTCGTTGATCGCGGCCCTTCGCCCGAAGCGCTCGCCAACCCTTATCTGGCGGCGGAACGCTTTCTGCGCCAGCAAGGCCTGGTGGTGGAGCACGCCAACAGCCTGGAACGGCTGGCCAGTCTTTCGCCCAAAGGCAACAGCCTGCTGTTGCTGGGCGAGCGCAGTAACATGAGCCCGCCGCAGGTCGAGCAATTGCTGCAATGGACCCGGGCTGGCGGCCACCTGCTGCTGGTCGCCGAAGCACTGTGGGATGAGGACACCGACAAAAGTGGTGACCTGCTATTGGATAGTGTGCAGATACACCAATCCTTCAGTGAAACGTTCGACGCTCCAGCACCGGCGCGTAAAAAGAAAACGCCGGACCTGACCAAACTCTATGTGGACAACGAAACGGCCCCGGCCTATTTCAGCTTCGACACCGACTTCAATCTCACCGACCCCAGGCACTTGGCGCAATTCTCGGCCAACAGTGCCAAGTCGACGCACCTGATGCAGGTCAACCTCGGACAAGGCCGTGTGACGGTGGTCACCGACAGCAACCTGTGGAAAAGCCCGGCCATTGGCCAATACGATAACGCCTGGCTGCTCTGGTACCTGAGCCAGGGGACGCAGGTCACGCTGCTGTTCAACACGCATGTCGAGGATCTTTTCAGCTTGTTGCTGCGCTATTTCCCCCAGGCCCTGGTTGCACTCGCCGCATTGATGGCCCTCGGGTTATGGCACGCCAGCCCGCGCCAGGGTCCGATCCGGCAACCAGGCCCCAAGGCACGTCGGCAATTGCAGGAACATTTGAACGCCAGTGCCGACTTCCTGCTGCGCCGCAGCGGCCAAAACAGCTTGTTGCAAGCCTTGCAACACGACATCCAACGTACGGCGAGGCGCCGTCATCCCGGGTTCGAACACCTCGACACTGCCGAACAATCGCGGGTCCTTGAACGCCTGACCCGCCAACCCTCCCTCGTCATCAGCCAGGCCCTCGGCCCACTCCCGGCAAAACGGCTCTCCAGTGCCGATTTCAGCCGCCAGGTGGCTAGCCTGCAAACCCTCAGGAATGCCCTATGAGCGAATTTCCAGCCGCAGACCCGATTCAGCGCGCCAGCCAACTGGCCCAGGCCTTGCGCGTCGAACTGCGCAAGGCGGTCATCGGCCAGGAGCAAGTGATCGATGACGTGCTCACGGCGTTGATCGCCGGTGGCCACGTACTCCTTGAAGGTGTTCCTGGCCTGGGCAAAACCCTGCTGGTACGAGCCCTGGCGCGCTGTTTTGGTGGAGAGTTCGCACGTATTCAGTTCACACCGGATTTGATGCCCAGCGACGTGACCGGCCATGCCGTTTACGACCTGCATACCGAGCAGTTCAAGCTGCGCAAGGGGCCGTTGTTTACCAACCTGCTGTTGGCTGACGAGATCAACCGCGCCCCGGCGAAAACCCAGGCGGCGTTGCTGGAAGCCATGCAGGAACGCCAGGTAACCCTCGAAGGCGAGGCGCTGCCCATCGGCCAACCGTTCATGGTACTGGCCACCCAGAACCCCATCGAGCAGGAAGGCACTTACCCGTTGCCCGAAGCCGAACTGGATCGCTTCATGCTCAAGGTGCGCATGGACTACCCCGAGGCGCAGCAAGAACTGGACATGGTGCGCGAAGTCACCCGTTCCTCGCGCGCCGACATGCTCGACGTGCAACCGCTTCGAACGGTGCTGCACGCCGAAGATGTGTTGCAGTTGCAACAGATCGCCAGTGAACTGGCGCTGGATGAACAAGTACTCGACTATGCCGTGCGCCTGGCCCGCACCACCCGCAGTTGGCCAGGCCTGACCATCGGCGCGGGCCCGCGGGCCTCCATCGCCCTGGTGCGTGGCGCCCGGGCCCGGGCCTTGCTGCGTGGGGGCGAGTTCGTTACCCCGGACGACATCAAGGGCTGCGCCCTGGCAGTGCTGCGCCATCGAGTGCGCATTGCCCCGGAGCTGGATATCGACGGGCTGGAAGTCGACCAGGTGCTCAAGCAACTGCTGGACCAAGTCCCGGCGCCACGGCAATGACACGCCCATGAGACCGACCCGCCTGCTATTGATCTGGCTCGGTGTGCTGCTGGGCCTGAGTGTCCTGCTCGGCGCACTGGGGGCACTGCAGATCAAGGTGCCAGACACCCTGCACGCCGTGACGTGGGGCCTGCTGCTGGCCCTTTTGTTACTGGCCCTGCTGGATGCCGGCCGTTTGCGCCGCCGGCCATCCCCACGCGTGCGACGGCAGATGCCCGGGAGCCTGGCGCTGGGTCGCTGGGGCGAGGTGCGGGTGACGCTGGACCACGACTATCCACAGCCGCTGATGGTCGAGGTCTTCGATCATGTACCGGACGGTTTGACGGTGGAGAACCTGCCACAATCCATCGAACTGCGGCCCGCAGAGCAGAGTGAATTGGGTTACCGGTTAAAACCCCAAAGGCGCGGGCATTTCAGTTTTACCCGTTGCGAAGTCCACCTTCCCAGCCCACTGGGATTGTGGTCGGCACGGCGGTTGATAGACGTCAGCGATGCCACCCGTGTCTATCCGGACTTCGCGCGCCTGTATGGCGCGCAGCTGCTGGCGGTAGACAACTGGCTCAACCGGCTTGGCGTACGCCAGCGCCAGCGGCGCGGGCTGGGCCTGGAATTTCATCAACTGCGCGAGTTTCGCGAGGGCGACAGCCTGCGCCAGATCGACTGGAAAGCCACCGCTCGGCAACGCACACCCATTGCCCGGGAGTACCAGGATGAGCGCGACCAGCAGATCATGTTCATGCTCGATTGTGGCCGGCGTATGCGCAGCCAGGACGCCGAACTGTCGCACTTCGACCACGCCCTCAATGCTTGCCTGCTGCTCAGCTATGTCGCCTTGCGCCAGGGTGATGCCGTGGGGCTCTGCACATTTGCCTGCGACCAGCCGCGCTACTTGGCGCCGGTCAAGGGCAGCGGCCAGCTCAATCTGCTGCTGAATGCGGTGTATGACCTGGACACTTCCCGGCGTACGGCCGATTACCAGGCAGCCGCCAGCCAGCTGCTGGCGCGGCAGAAACGCCGCTCGTTGGTGATCGTAGTGACCAATTTGCGCGATGAGGATGATGAAGAACTGCTGAGCGCCGTTAAACGCCTCAGTCGCCAGCACCGGGTATTGGTCGCGAGCCTGCGGGAGGAAGTCCTAGACCAGTTGCGCCAAGCCCCTGTGCAAACCCTGCCCGAAGCCCTGGCCTATTGCGGTAATGTCGACTATCTCAATACCCGAGACGAACTCCATGACCGCTTGAACGCCCACGGTCTTTCAGTACTGGACACGCTGCCTTCGGAAATGGGAGCCGCCCTGGTGGCCCGTTACCTGGGCTGGAAAAAAGCCGGCGTGCTATGAATGCTGGCGCACGGCGCCTAGGCAGAGGCCTGCAAGGGATCAAAGCTGAAGTAACTCAACAGTGCGTTGATCACCTCTCCATATTCGGCGGGCGCCTGGGACACACTGAACCCGGAGTCGTAATGCCTGGGGTTTATGTCCTCATGGCACCACAGGCAGGTAGCCGTGAGGTCTACCGCCTGTACCTGGCCCTCAGGCCCCGGGATCTTCAAGCGCAGCTCGAACTCCACGTCGACCATCATGGGCAATTGGCTGATCAACATCAGCCCCTGCGCGGAGACATTGCCCAAATAGCCAATAGGCTTGTCCGTCAGGCGATTGAACACTTGAAGGAAGCAAGGTAACTGATGCCGCTCGATCCGTCGGGGAGTAAACATGATGAGGTCGCCATCCAATGGCCATGATTGTGGCCGCTCCAGTGATTCGAAACGAGCCCAAAGGCCCGCTCTCCCCGGATATCGGTGCGACAACCGCAAACGCGTTGCCACTTCTACAACTGCCAAATCCGGGAACTCCATCCGTTTGAATAGAAACTTATACAAACTGACATTCAAAGATTAGCCCAAGACTGGCAACGAGCCAGCTATGGCATGACAAATATCATCACAACGACGCGGGACGCGGCTGGGCGGCGCTCGCGCCGGAGTAATGCCCCAGTTGTTGCAGGGTGTCCAGGCGAGCGCGGGCACGGAAAGCGTATTCGCTCGCCGGGTACTGGCTGATGATGAACTGATAGGTTTGCGCCGCATCAACGAACAGTTTCTCGCGCTCCAGGCACTGCCCGCGCAGCATCGAGACTTCCGGTTGCACATAGCGCCGGGAACGGCTCTCACGGTCGACCTGAGACAACTCAAGGGTGACCCGCTGGCAATCGCCGACACCATAGGCGCGGTACGCATTGTTCAAATGATGGTCCATCGACCAACGGGTGCAGCCGACAACACTGACGGCCAGGGCAGCAATGATCACGATTCGCATGGGGGTTCTCCTGTCTTGTGCAGTGTATCGACCCTTCATCGAAAATCTTCAAGGTTGTTCATCTGTTCATGCAGAGTGAAAACAAGCGAATCATCGATAAGTAGTGCAAACGAACAATGACTACAACCAAAGAGCATAGTAGCCTTCCTCAGCGCTTGAACTCAGGAGTCCGTGCATGTCCGTCCGTCGTACCAAAATCGTCGCCACCCTTGGCCCGGCCAGTAACTCGCCGGAAGTCCTCGAACAGCTGATTCTGGCTGGCCTGGACGTTGCCCGTCTGAACTTCTCCCACGGCACCCCGGACGAGCACAAGGCTCGCGCCAAGCTGGTGCGTGACCTGGCTGCCAAGCATGGCCGCTTCGTTGCATTGCTGGGTGACCTGCAAGGCCCGAAAATCCGTATCGCCAAATTCACCAACAAGCGGATCGAGCTGAAGATCGGTGACCAGTTCACTTTCTCCACCAGCCATCCCCTGACCGAAGGCAACCAGCAAGTCGTGGGTATCGATTACCCGGACCTGGTGAAAGACTGCGGCGTCGGCGACGAACTGCTGCTGGACGACGGTCGCGTGGTGATGCGCGTCGACACCGCAACCCCGACCGAACTGAACTGTACCGTGATCATCGGCGGCCCGCTGTCGGATCACAAAGGCATCAACCGTCGCGGCGGTGGCCTCACCGCTCCAGCCCTGACTGAAAAAGACAAGGCCGACATCAAGCTCGCCGCCGAAATGGAAGTGGACTACCTCGCGGTATCCTTCCCGCGCGACGCCGCCGACATGGAATACGCCCGTAAACTGCGCGACGAAGCCGGCGGTACTGCCTGGTTGGTGGCGAAGATCGAACGCGCCGAAGCCGTGGCCGATGACGAAACCCTCGACGGACTGATCAAGGCGTCCGACGCCGTGATGGTTGCCCGTGGCGACCTCGGCGTGGAAATCGGCGACGCCGAGCTGATCGGTATCCAGAAGAAAATCATCCTGCACGCACGTCGCCACAATAAAGCGGTGATCGTTGCGACCCAGATGATGGAGTCGATGATCCAGAATCCGATGCCGACCCGTGCCGAAGTGTCCGACGTGGCCAACGCCGTGCTCGACTACACCGACGCCGTAATGCTCTCGGCTGAAAGTGCGGCTGGCCCGTACCCGCTGGAAGCCGTGCAGGCCATGGCACGCATCTGCGTCGGCGCTGAAAAGCACCCGACCAGCAAGACCTCCAGCCACCGTATCGGCAAGGTCTTCGAAAGCTGCGACCAGAGCATCGCGCTCGCCGCCATGTACACCGCCAACCACTTCCCGGGCGTGAAAGCGATCATCGCCCTGACCGAAAGTGGCTACACGCCGTTGATCATGTCGCGCATCCGTTCTTCGATCCCGATCTACGCATTCTCCCCGCACCGCGAAACCCAGGCCCGCGCGGCCATGTTCCGTGGCGTCTACACCGTACCGTTCGACCCGGCATCGCTGCCGCCTGAGCAAGTCAGCCAGGCCGCGATCGACGAGTTGCTCAAGCGCGGCGTAGTAGAGAAAGGCGACTGGGTCATCCTGACCAAGGGCGACAGCTACCACACCATCGGCGGCACCAACGGCATGAAGATCCTGCACGTTGGCGACCCAATGGTCTGAGTGACACGCTGAAAAACAAAAGCCCCGCCCTGTGAATGGCGGGGCTTTTTGCATTCCAGATCGGGATATTCCATTGGTATCAGGGCCTCATCGCAGGCAAGCCAGCTCCCACAGTTGACCGAGTTGACTTGAAGAAACGCGATTAACTGTGGGAGCTGGCTTGCCTGCGATAGCGCCCGTTCCCACAACACTTCTTCATCGCCTGGCGATAAATCCCGACAACGCCGCAATCGCTTCCGGCGATTTCAACCGCTGGGTAAACAACGCCCCCTCCTCTTCGATCACCCTGCGCAACTGCTCGCGATCGACGCTTTTCATCAGATGCTTGCTGACCTGCACCGCACCCGGCGCCAGGGTCTCAAACCGTCCAGCGACTTCCCGCGCCTTGGCCAGGGCTGATTCGCCGCTGCCCAATGCCTCAGTGGCAATGCCCCAAGCGGCAGCCTGCTCACCAGTAAAGCCTTCACCCAGCAGCAACAACTCAGCCGCCTTGGCATGCCCCAGCAAGCGCGGCAGAATCAAGCTGGAACCAAACTCCGGACACAGCCCCAGGTTGACGAACGGCATGCGCAACCGCGCATCCCGGCTGACATACACCAGGTCACAATGCAGCAGCAGCGTCGTACCAATTCCCACTGCCACACCCGCCACGGCCGCAATCACCGGCTTGCGGCAATTGAGCAAGCTGCGCATGAAGTGAAACACCGGGCTGTCGAGGTCAGCCGGCGGTTGCTCCAGGAAGTCGCCAATATCATTACCGGCGGTGAAACACTCACTGCTGCCCTGAATCAACACGGCATTGACGCTGGTATCGGCATCCGCCTGCTCCAGCGCCTCGGCCAATTGGCTGTACATGGCGCGGGTCAGGGCGTTTTTCTTGTCCGGGCGGTTGAGCTGCAGGATCAGCAACCCGCGTTCGCGTTGCTGCAGGATGGCATCGGTCATGGCAAATCTCGCGGCTGGAAAATTCAGCGCTCAACCACGGGGCAGGAACACATCGGCCAGCAGTTGATTGCGCGGCAGTCCGGCCAGGAACAGGCGCTTGGAGAAGGCCTCGACGCTGGCAGGGTGCCCGCAGAGTAAGGCCAGAGTTTGCCGGGAAACAAGCCGCAGTTGCGCCAAAGCGTCAGTCGACCCGGCCGCCGTCCATAGCTCGACCGTCACGTTGGGATGCGCCGCAGCCAGTTGCGTCAACGGCTCGGCCAGATAATGACCGTCGGCATCATGGGCCAGATGAATGACCCGGATGGGGCCTTGGTGATCCTGGCGCAAGGTCTCACGTAGCACGCCCCACAACGGGCCAAGTCCGGTGCCCGAGGCCAGCAGCCAGAGGGGCCGGGATTGCCAGTCGGGGTCGTACTGCAACGCCCCGCCCCGCAGTTCGCCCAGGCGCAGGCTGTCACCGGCCTTGAACTGGCGGGCGGCGTCGCTGAACTCGCCAGGCAGGCGGCAATCGATGTGAAACTCGAGAAACGGATCCTCCTGGGGCAGGCTGGCCAATGAGTACGGCCGCGCAATGCTGCCCGCCCACAGCACCAGATGCTGCCCCGCCCGGTAGCGCAAGCCGCGCTCGGGTTGCAGCCGCAGGCGCAGTACGTTCGGGGTCAACCAATCGACACTCTGCACCGTCGCAGGCAATCCATCACGCAGCGGGTCAAAGGCTTCGATCTGCAAGTCACCCATGACCTGGCACTGGCAAGCCAGGCGCCAGCCGTCCTGGCGTTGCGCCAGGCTCAGGGCATCTGGTTGATTGTCCTGAAGGTCACCCTGGCAACGCACCAGGCAGGCATGGCAGCTGCCGGCGCGGCAGCTGTAGGGCACAGCCACACCCGCCTGGTTCAGGGCATCCAGCAGGTTACTGCCGGCGGCTACCGACCAGTGGCGTTCGCCGACGTGAAGTTCAGGCATCAAGGGTCTCGAATCAAAAAGGCGTCTACAGGGAATCACGCCCGGCAGAGTTTGACCATAGTCGGGTGTATCGGCCACCGCGGCGGGTTATACTGCCGCGCCTTTTTAGCGTCGCGCCTGCACCACTTTGGCGTGCCTTGGAAAGGTGGCTTCAGCCGACCGATGCAACACTGACGCCACCTTTATTGAATGTTCCCTTATAGAGGAGCGCGACTCATGACCGTGATCAAGCAAGACGACCTGATTCAGAGCGTTGCTGACGCCCTGCAATTCATTTCCTATTACCATCCCGTTGACTTCATCCAGGCGATGCACGAAGCCTACCTGCGCGAAGAATCGCCAGCGGCCCGTGACTCCATGGCACAGATCCTGATCAACTCGCGCATGTGTGCCACCGGCCACCGCCCGATCTGCCAGGACACCGGGATTGTCACCGTATTCGTACGTGTCGGCATGGACGTGCGCTGGGATGGCGCCACCATGAGCCTGGACGACATGATCAACCAAGGCGTGCGCCAGGCGTACAACTTGCCGGAAAACGTGCTGCGGGCCTCGATCCTCGCCGACCCGGCCGGTGCGCGTAAAAACACCAAGGACAACACCCCGGCCGTGATCCACTACTCCATCGTCCCGGGTAACACCGTGGAAGTGGACGTGGCCGCCAAAGGCGGTGGTTCCGAGAACAAGTCGAAAATGGCCATGCTCAACCCGTCCGACTCGATCGTCGACTGGGTACTGAAGACCGTTCCGACCATGGGCGCCGGCTGGTGCCCACCGGGCATGCTCGGCATTGGCATCGGCGGCACCGCCGAGAAGGCCGCCGTGATGGCCAAGGAAGTGTTGATGGAATCCATCGACATCCACGAGCTGAAAAAGCGCGGCCCGTCCAACCGTATCGAAGAGATGCGCCTGGAGCTGTTCGAGAAGGTCAACCAACTGGGCATCGGCGCCCAGGGCCTGGGTGGCCTGACCACCGTGCTCGACGTGAAAATCATGGACTACCCGACCCACGCGGCCTCGCTGCCGGTGTGCATGATCCCCAACTGCGCCGCCACCCGTCACGCGCACTTCGTGCTCGACGGCTCGGGCCCTGCGTCGCTGGAAGCACCACCGCTGGACGCCTACCCGGAAATCGTCTGGGAAGCCGGCCCGTCGGCCCGTCGCGTCAACCTCGACACCCTGACCCCGGAAGACGTACAGAGCTGGAAGCCGGGCGAAACCGTACTGCTCAACGGCAAGATGCTCACCGGTCGCGACGCGGCGCACAAGCGCATGGTCGAGATGCTGAACAAGGGCGAAACCCTGCCGGTGGACCTCAAGGGTCGCTTCATCTACTACGTCGGCCCGGTTGATCCGGTGCGCGAAGAAGTGGTTGGGCCTGCCGGTCCGACCACCGCCACGCGGATGGACAAGTTCACTCGCCAGATCCTCGAGCAAACCGGCCTGTTGGGCATGATCGGCAAATCCGAGCGCGGTCCGACCGCTATCGAAGCGATCAAGGACCACAAGGCGGTTTACCTGATGGCAGTGGGCGGCGCGGCTTACCTGGTGGCCCAGGCCATCAAGAAATCCCGCGTCGTGGCGTTCGCCGAGCTGGGTATGGAAGCGATCTACGAGTTCGACGTAAAAGACATGCCGGTTACCGTTGCAGTGGATAGCAAGGGCGAGTCGGTACACATCACCGGTCCTGCCATCTGGCAGAAAAAGATCAGTGAAAGCCTGGCGGTAGAAGTGCAGTAAGCATTTCCGCTGCAAGGATAAAAGGCGACCACTACGGTCGCCTTTTTTTGTGCCATGCACCTCTCACTGTGGCGAGGGAGCTTGCTCCCTCGCCACAACAACCAGGCACTGCGTGCTATGGTGCTCGCCCCTAATTGCACTGTTCATCTTCGTATGATCGCGATTCCCCGCCCGCTGCGTTTGACCTTCTACTCCTTGCTGATCATCGCCGGCGCGGTCCTGGCTGCCGCCCTGGCTACCCGCCACGCCGAACGCCTGGCCCTGGTGGATGACGCTGCCCGCGCCAATCAGCAGCTCATGCTCTATGGCAACTCACTGCACACCCTGATCGAACGTTACCGCGCCCTGCCCGCCGTACTGGCCCTGGACTCGGAAATGATCAGCGCCTTGAAGGGCCCGCTGGACACCGCCACCCAGGATTTGCTCAACCGCAAGCTGGAGCGCATCAACGGCGCCGCCCAGTCTTCCACCCTGGAACTGATGGACCGCAACGGCCTGGCCGTGGCCGCCAGCAACTGGAACTTGCCCAGCAGTTATGTAGGGCACAACTACGCGTTTCGCCCGTACTTCAGCCAGACCCTGAGCCAGGGCACCGGGCGGTTTTATGCGGTGGGGGTGACCACCGGGATTCCGGGGTATTTCCTCTCCAGCGCGGTGGTCGGCGAGAACGAACAATTCCTCGGCGCCATGGTGGTCAAGCTGGAGTTCCCGGAACTGGAACGCGAGTGGGCTCAGGGCAATGACCTGCTGCTGGTCAGCGATGCGCGGGGTATTGTGTTTATCGCCAACCAGCAGGGCTGGCGCTACCGCGCGCTGCGTCCGTTGTCGGACAGCGACCACGCCGAACTCAAGGCCACTCGCCAATACGACAAGAAACAGCTGCTGCCGCTGGACGCTGAAGCGTTGCAGCGCTTTGACGAGAACAGCCACCTGATGCGCGTCGATGGCCCCGATGGCAAGGCCAACTACATCTGGGAATCCCTGCCGCTGAAAGCCGAAGGCTGGACCTTGCACCTGTTGCGCAAACCACAGGTTGCCTTTGAGGACCAACGCAACGCCGGCCTCGCTGCCGCCGGCTCATGGCTGGCGCTGGTGTTCCTGGTGCTGTTCCTGACCCAACGCTGGCGCCTCGCCCGCCTGCGCCAGCGCAGCCGCGAAGAACTTGAACAACTGGTGGAAGAACGCACCCGCGCCCTGCGCACCGCCCAGGATGGCCTGGTGCAATCCGCCAAACTGGCAGCGCTGGGGCAGATGTCTGCTGCTCTCGCTCACGAAATCAACCAGCCATTGACCGCCCAGCGCATGCAGTTGGCGACCCTGCGGCTGCTGCTGGATCATGGCCGGGTGGACGACGCCTACCAGGCCCTGACCCCGCTGGACGACATGCTCACGCGCATGGCCGCGCTCACCGGCCACCTCAAGACCTTCGCCCGCAAGAGCCCCAGCGGCCTGCGCGAACGCCTCGACCTGGCGACGGTGGTGGACCAATCCCTGCACTTGCTCGATGCGCGCCTGCGGGACGAAGCCATCGGCACCGTCCTCGATTTGACCCGCCCGGCCTGGGTACGCGGCGACGCGATCCGCCTGGAACAGGTGCTGATCAACCTGCTGCGCAACGCCCTCGACGCCATGGCCGACAAGCCGCGCAAACGCCTGGAAATCCGCCTGCATGCCGATCAACAGCTGTGGTGCCTGACCGTCAGCGACAGCGGCGGCGGGATTGCCGAGGAACACCTCAACAGCGTGTTCGACCCGTTCTTCACCACTAAGCCCGTGGGCGACGGGCTCGGCTTGGGGCTCGCCGTGTCGTACGCTATCGTCCACGAACTCGGCGGTCGCCTGAGCGCCGGCAATCACGGTGACGGGGCGATCTTTACCCTGACCTTGCCTATCGCGCTGGAGACGCCAGACCTATGTTGAACGCGGTGATTGTGGTCGATGACGAAGCCAGCATTCGCACGGCCGTCGAGCAATGGCTGAGCCTGTCGGGCTTTGAGGTGCAATTGTTCGGCCGCGCCGAAGAATGCCTGGCGCAATTGCCCAGGGACTTTCCCGGGGTGATCCTGAGCGACGTGCGCATGCCCGGCCTCAGTGGCCTGGAGTTGCTGGCTGAAGTGCAGCGGCGTGACGCCGACCTGCCGGTGATTCTGCTCACCGGCCACGGCGATGTGCCGATGGCCGTCGAAGCCATGCGCGACGGCGCCTACGACTTCCTCGAAAAACCCTTCAGCCCCGAGGCCTTGCTCAGCAGCCTGCGCCGGGCGCTGGACAAGCGCGGGCTGGTGCTGGAAAACCGCCGCCTGCATCAACAGGCCGATCACCGGGCCCAACTGGAATCGAGCCTGCTCGGGGTGTCGCGCGGTTTGCAGAACCTGCGCCGGCAAGTGCTGGACCTCGCGGGCTTACCGGTAAATGTGTTGATTCGTGGTGAAACAGGCAGCGGCAAGGAACTGGTCGCCCGTTGCCTGCATGATTTCGGCCCCCGGGCGAAGAAACCATTTGTGGCGCTGAACTGCGCGGCGATTCCCGAGCAGCTGTTTGAAGCCGAGCTGTTCGGCCATGAAAGTGGCGCGTTTACCGGCGCCCAGGGCAAGCGTATCGGCAAGCTGGAATACGCCGACGGCGGCACCCTGTTTCTCGATGAGATTGAGAGCATGCCCCTCGCCCAGCAGGTGAAATTGCTGCGGGTGCTGCAGGAGCAAAAACTGGAACGGCTCGGCTCCAATCAAAGCATCAAGGTGGACTTGCGGATCATCGCTGCCACCAAGCCGGACCTGCTGGACGAAGCCCGCGCTGGGCGTTTCCGTGAGGATTTGGCCTACCGCCTGACAGTCGCGCAACTGCGCCTGCCACCGCTGCGGGAACGCCGGGAAGACATTCCGCTGCTGTTCGAACACTTTGCGCAAAGCGCCGCCGAACGCCTGGGCCGCAGCTTCGCTCCGTTGAGCGGGCCGGCCCTGGGCCGCCTGCTCAGCCATGACTGGCCGGGCAACGTGCGGGAACTGGCCAACGTCGCTGAACGCCAGGTGCTGGGGCTGGGTGAGCCGGAGCCGGAAGGTATCGAAGCCGAAGCCGGGCAATCGTTGGCGGCCCAGCAGGAAGCCTTTGAAGCCCATTGCCTGAAAGCCGCACTGACCCGGCACAAAGGCGATATCAAGGCGGTGCTGGCCGAGCTGCAACTGCCCCGGCGCACCTTCAATGAAAAAATGCAGCGCCATGGCCTGGCGCGGGACACGTTCCTCTAAACCGATCATTCCCACGCTCCGCGTGGTAATGCAGCTCTGGACGCTCCGCGTCCGCCCTTAAAATCGTGACGCGTAGCGTCACAGGATGCGCGCCCACGCAGAGCGTGGGAGCGATCTTCGTCGGCGGTTTTCCGCTCATCGCCCTTCAATCATCAGCGACTTTCCGCTCAAAAAAATCTCCAAACCCCTCTAGACCGGGCCTTCATCTGTTTGGCACAGCTCCTGCTATAGCCCAGCCAGGCTGCGCTCGGGCGCGCTCCACAAAAACAATTAGATGAAGGATCCTTAAATGGATAACTCCAACTCCCTGCCTCTGGGGTCGGCGGCTGCGCCGGCAAAAGAACGCACCACCTCCAGCCGTATCAAGTCGATCTTCAGCGGATCGGTCGGCAACATGGTCGAGTGGTACGACTGGTACGTCTACGCTGCTTTCTCTCTGTACTTCGCCAAGACCTTTTTCCCGAAAGGCGACACCACCGCCCAACTCTTGAACACCGCCGCTATCTTCGCCGTGGGCTTCCTGATGCGCCCGATCGGTGGCTGGCTGATGGGCCTGTACGCCGACAAGGTCGGGCGTAAAAAGGCCTTGATGGCCTCGGTGTACCTGATGTGCTTCGGCTCGCTGCTGATTGCCCTGAGCCCGGGTTATGAAGCCATTGGTATCGGTGCGCCGATCCTGCTGGTATTCGCCCGCCTACTGCAGGGGCTGTCGGTCGGGGGCGAATACGGCACCTCCGCCACTTACCTCAGCGAGATGGCGACCAAGGAACGTCGTGGCTTCTACTCCAGCTTCCAGTACGTAACCCTGATCTCTGGCCAGCTCATCGCCCTTGGCGTGCTGATCGTGCTGCAACAGACCCTGACTACCGAGCAGCTGTACGACTGGGGCTGGCGTATCCCGTTCGCCATCGGCGCCCTGTGTGCAGTAGTGGCGCTGTACCTGCGTCGTGGCATGGAAGAAACCGAGTCGTTCACCAAGAAAGAAAAAGCCAAGGAAAGCGCGATGCGCACCTTGATGCGCCACCCCAAGGAACTGATGACCGTCGTCGGCCTGACCATGGGCGGTACCCTGGCGTTCTACACCTACACCACCTATATGCAGAAATACCTGGTGAACACCGTCGGCATGAGCATCTCCGACTCCACCACCATTTCGGCAGCCACGCTGTTCCTGTTCATGTGCCTGCAACCCATCATCGGCGGGCTGTCGGACAAGGTTGGCCGCCGGCCAATCCTGATCGCCTTCGGCGTCCTCGGCACGCTGTTCACGGTGCCGATCCTCACCACCCTGCACACCATCCAGACCTGGTGGGGCGCGTTCTTCCTGATCATGGCGGCGCTGATCATCGTCAGCGGCTACACCTCGATCAACGCCGTGGTGAAGGCTGAACTGTTCCCCACCGAAATCCGCGCCCTGGGTGTTGGCTTGCCCTATGCGCTGACCGTGTCGATCTTCGGCGGCACCGCTGAATACATCGCGCTGTGGTTCAAAAGCATCGGCATGGAAACCGGGTACTACTGGTACGTCACCGCGTGTATTGCGGTGTCGCTGCTGGTGTATGTGACCATGAAGGACACCCGCAAGCATTCGCGGATTACCACGGACTAAAGGTTCGGCGGCAATAAAAAAGGGGCCATGTCATTGACTGACATGGCCCCTTTTTTATTGGCCTCAAGACAGCTCGGCAACCGCCTGGCGCCCAGACCGACGCTGGGCATAGGCCGCTCCGGCAATCATCACCACCAGCACTGCCGCCAACACCGCCGACGAGCCGATGGTGCCAAAGTCCAGCCCGCCCTTTTCATGGGGTTTGGTCAGGAAGTCACCCAGGGTGGCGCCGAAAGGCCGGGTCAGCACAAACGCCACCCAGAACAACAGCACCGACGAAATCCGCGTGAAGTATTTCAGCAACACCACCACCGCGATGCTCGCGCCGATCAGCAAGGCGCCACCGGCAAACCCGAGCCCGGAATCATCCGCCAGGAAATCCCCCAGCGCCGTGCCCAGGGTGTTGGAGAACAGGATCGCCATCCAGTAGAACAGTTCACCGCGAAAGGTCTGGACCTTGTTCACGTTCAGCGAATCGCCGCTGATACGCCACAGGGCAAAGATCGCCACCAGGATCGACACCAGAATCATCGACCCCGTGGCATAACCTAGCCCCAGCGTGCGGTCCATAAAGTCGGACATGGTGGTGCCAGCGGTGCTGGTGGACAGGATCACGATCCAGTACAGCACCGGGTTGTAGGTTTTCGACCAGAGTTGCGTCACCAGGGTGACCAGGAACACGCTGATCAGGATCATTGAGCTGATGGCGTAACCGACATTCAAGGTCATCGACAGCAAGTCCCCGGCGGTTTCGCCCAGGGTCGTGGCGCAGATTTTCATGACCCAGAACGCCAGGGTGATCTGAGGAAGTTTGTTCATCGTGCAGAAGGCTCCAAAGGCTCAGTCTTTCAATCGATCGACTTATCAGGGGGTGTCGACCTGGCGCGCAGACTGAACCGGAAGCTGTGAAAAATAGGTGGGGGCTGTATGAAAATTCCATATGGATGATAGAAATCCGCCGCGCTGGATTGCACTATGGTGCCCTCCCCAGAACCGCGCAGCAGGAACCCCGGCCATGTCCGACGATATTCATTTCTACGAACCCGCCAACGGCCACGGCCTGCCCCATGACCCATTCAATGCGATTGTCGGCCCACGCCCGATTGGCTGGATGTCGTCCCAGGACCGCGAAGGCCGCCTGAACCTGGCGCCCTACAGTTTCTTCAATGCGTTTAACTACATTCCGCCGATCATTGGGTTTTCCAGTGTCGGGCGCAAAGACAGCCTGAACAACATCGAACAGACCGGTGAGTTCGTGTGGAACCTGGCTACCCGCCCGCTGGCCGAGCAGATGAACCAGAGCTGCGCGCCGGTCTCGCCCGAGGTCAACGAGTTTGAATTGTCCGGCCTGACGCCGGTGGCTTCAAAAGTGATCGCCGTGCCTCGCGTGGGTGAGAGCCCGGTGTCGTTCGAGTGCAAGGTGACGCAGATCATTCAGCTGCAGCGCGCCGACAAGGAGCTGGTGCCGAGCTGGCTGGTGCTTGGTGAGGTAGTAGCAGTGCATATCGCCAAATGGCTGCTGAAAGACGGGGTGTACGACACCGCTGCCGCCGAACCGATCCTGCGTGGAGGCGGTCCGGCGGATTATTTTCAATTGGGGCCGGAAGCGCTGTTCAAAATGTACCGCCCAGGCGCCGCGAAACGCTGATTGGAATGCGATAAAAATGTGGGAGCGGGCTTGCTCGCGAAGGGGGCGTGTCAGTCAATGCATAGACCAACTGATCCACCGCATTCGCGAGCAAGCCCGCTCCCACACAAGCCCGCTCCCACATTTGGATCAGCGGTGTTTTTAGTTGGCGGAAGCTGCCCAAGAGAGCTGACCGTCTTCATCTACATCGACCAAACGCTCCAGTTGCAGAGCTGCGGCATCGTCGGCGTCGGAGGCAGTTTTGAACGTCTGTCCATCGAGGATCTTGTGAAAGCGCGGTGCGCCCATGCCATCCAGCGCCTTGACGGCGATGGCGGCGCTATAGCCACCCTCTTCTTCACGCACCAAGGCGGAAACGGCTTCGTGGTGGGCAAACTCTTTACGTGCCATGTTGCAGGTCCTGGCCAATGGGAAAGGCGGCCATTCTAAAGCACTAGCCCGCCAGTTGCAGGTACTCGCCATAGGCGTTGGCCGCCGAGGCGTCGGTGAAGGTCTGGAAGTCCATACTGCGAACCACCATGTCATTCAACAACTCGGTGAAGACCATCAGCGCCGGCGAGCTGAAGTAGGCACTCATCGCCTGCTCGCTGCTCCAGAAGCCCGACACCAACCACACATCCGGGTCGGCCAGGGAGTGCTGCAACGAGAATTGCAGGCAACCCTGAGCCTGGCGGCCCGGTTCGATCAAACTGCTCAAGCGTGCACCCAGTTCGGTGCTGTACCCGGTACGGGCACGGATAAAGGCCATATGGCTCGCGGGAATGGGGGTGGACATGTTCGACTCTCCCGTTGAGAAGTGATGCTCGGCAAGCACTGTGAGGGCGTGTTGCCACAGGATCAAAGATACGGGCGCAGGGGTGGATGCAGTTAGTCGATTCCTGCCGGCTTATTGCACAATCCTGCGAGATGCGCAGAGATAGCAATCGGCGTGCGGGTTTTGTTCCCGGCATGACTGCCGTATTTCAGGGGCATGACAGCCCTGTGCTTGCCTGATTCACGATTTATCGCAGGATCAGGCAAGGATTGTGCAGAATCGACGTACCGCTTTTTGCAAAGCCGCCGTTAAGCTGTGCCCATCGTCAAAAGCACCAGAGGATGTCCCATGTCGTCGCCCGACCTTCGCTCCACGCCCCTCGACGCCGATATGGAAAAGCAGCGCGCAGAACTCGCCGGTATCGTGCGTCGGCATACCTGGGAGGATGGTTCCTACGGCACGGCGATCACTTCGCTGTACCTCAATCGCCATAACACCCCGCGCGACTTCATGCCGGTACTGGTGGAGCCCGCACTGTGCATCCTGGCCCAGGGCAGCAAGGAAGTGCGCCTGGCGGATGAGGTTTTCGCCTACGACCCGCTCAATTACCTGGTGTTCTCGGTTTCGATGCCGGTGGCCGGTCGCATCCTCGATGCGACGCCGGAAGATCCCAACCTGTCGCTTCGGGTCAACATCGACCCGGCCCAAATCACCGCGCTGATTGCCGAAGCCGGTCCCATGGGTGTACCCACACGCCCTACGTCTCGCGGGATGTATGTCGACCGCCTGGATAACCAGTTGCTCGACGCCGTACTACGCCTGACCCGATTGCTGGACACGCCGAAAGACATCGCGATGCTGGCGCCGTTGATCAATCGGGAAATTCTCTACCGTTTGTTGCGTGGCCCGCAGGGTTATCGGCTGTATGAAATCGCGGTTGCCAACAGTCAGAGCCATCGGGTCAGCCAGGCGATCACCTGGTTGAACGGCAACTACGAACAACCCCTGCGCATTGATGACCTGGCCAAGGAAGTGAACCTCAGCGTCTCGACCCTGCACCACCGCTTCAAGGCGATGACCGCCATGAGCCCGTTGCAGTACCAGAAGCAGTTGCGCTTGCAGGAGGCTCGGCGGTTGATGATCGCCGAGGGCCTGGAAGCCTCGGCGGCGGGGTATCGGGTGGGCTATGAAAGCGCCTCGCAGTTCAGCCGCGAATACAGCCGGCTGTTTGGTGCACCGCCGTTGCGGGATCTGGCCCGGTTGCGCCAGAGCGTCTAACCGCAGTTGTAACGCCGGATACTAATAATGTGGCGAGGGAGCTTGCTCCCGTTGGGGCGCGAAGCGGCCCCAAAAGATGGGACTGCTGCGCAGTCCAACGGGAGCAAG
>NZ_JAAAFU010000074.1:78349-97348 GCF_019352905.1 Pseudomonas sp. Xaverov 83
ACGGGAGCAAGCTCCCCCGCCACAAGTACTCAATCAGCTGCGGTATGGGTGGCGGTCAATCCCGGCCGCGGGGCAGTTGCAAGGTCACCCGCCAACCGCCCTCCCGTAGATTCTGCAAACTCACTTCACCGCCATGGCTGTGGGCAATGTTGCGGGCGATGCCGAGACCCAGGCCATAACCCTGTTGCTGCCCGGCCAGGCGGAAGTGCGGTTCGAAGACCTGCTCCAGGCGCTGTTCCGGTACGCCCGGGCCTTCGTCGTCGACGTGGAGGATGAACTCCGCGCCATCGTCTTCGATATGCAAATGGGCGTTCTGCCCGTACTTCAAGGCGTTGTCGATCAGGTTGCCGATACAGCGCTTGAGCGCCAGCGGCTTGCCCGGGTATGTCGTGAGTGCCCGGCCATGTTGGGTCACGCGGCCATTGCCGTTGGGTGCCAGGTACGGTTCCACCAGGCAGTCGAGCACATGGTTGAGGTCTACCGGCTCGATGTTCTCGTGGATATCCGTGTCCTTCACGCACTGCAACGCGCCTTTGACCAGCAACTCCAGCTCATCCAGGTCACGGCCGAATTTGGCTTGCAGGTTCTCGTCTTCCAGCAACTCCACCCGCAACCGCAGGCGTGTGATGGGTGTGCGCAGGTCGTGGGAAATCGCGCTGAACAGCTGGCTACGCTCGGTCAGGTAACGGCTGATGCGTTCGCGCATGGCATTGAACGCGCGGCCCACTTCCACCACTTCGCTGCCGCCGCCTTCGGCCACCGGCTCCACGTCGGCGCCCAGGGACATGTCCCGCGCCGCCCTGGCCAGGCGCTTGAGTGGACGGCTTTGCCAGTGCACCAGCAGGCCGATAAACAGCAGCAGGAAGCCGCTGGTGAGCACGATAAACCACACCTGCTGGTATGGCAGGCCTTGCTCTTCAAGGCTGGTGTAGGGTTCGGGCAGCAAGGAGGCAATGTAGAGCCATTCGCCCTGGGCCAGCTGGATCTGGGTCACCAACACCGGCGGATTCACCGGCTCCAGGGTCAGCGCGTAATGCGCCCAGGAGCGCGGCAATTCATCGAGTTTCAAACCGGCATTGAAGATGCGCAGGTCTTCGGCGCTGACGAATTCCACCGAGACATGCACGTCGCTGCCCAGGGTCTGGCGCAACACTTCTTCGACAGCCCCGAGCACCGCGTGCTTGCGCGGAGTTTCAGGCAACACCGCCATGTCCAGGGGCTTGTCATTGAGGGTCACCACAAACCGGGTGCCGCCCATGCTGCGCAATTGGTCCAGCACCAGCGGCCGAAAGGCCACCGGCAAGGAACGGAAATAACTGACGCTGGCGGTCATCGAATGCGCCAGGCTGCGGGCCGCGGTGACAAGGCCTTCGAGCTGGGTAGCCCGCAGTTGCGACACCCAGATCACACTGGACAGCGCCTGGGCAAACAGTACCGCCAACAGGGTCAGCAGTAACATCCGTCCCAGCAGCGAACGCGGTACCGGGATGCGCCGGCGCAGTTCACGCAGGCGCTCAGTGGGCATTGCCGGCAACCACGCTGGCTGCCAATTGATAGCCACTGCCGCGCACGGTGCGGATCAGCCGGGGTGGTTTTTCGGTGTCCCGCAGGCGCTGTCGCAAGCGGCTGACGGCCATGTCGACAATCCGGTCCAGGGGCATCAGGTCGCGGCCCCGGGTGGCGTTGCCGATGGTGTCGCGGTCGAGGATTTGCTGGGGGTGATCGAGAAACAGCTTGAGCAGGGCAAAGTCGGCGCCGGAGAGAATCACTTCCTCGCCGTCGACGTGGAACAGCCGGTGGCTGACCATGTCCAGGCGCCACTCGCCAAACACCAGCACCTCGCCGCCGCTGCGCTCCTGGCCAAACTGGGCACGACGCAGCAGCGCCTTGACCCGCGCCTGCAACTCACGGGGACTGAAGGGCTTGCCGATGTAATCGTCGGCGCCCAGTTCCAGGCCGATCACGCGGTCGGCTTCGTCGGAACTGGCGGTGAGCATGATGATCGGCACTTGCGCCTGGCGCGGGTGCTGGCGGATCCAGCGGCAGAGGCTGAAGCCGTCTTCGTCCGGCAGCATCACATCAAGGATCACCAGGTCGCACGGCGCCTCGTTCATTGCCTGGCGGAACCCCGCACCATCCGGCACGCCACGCACCTGGAATCCTGCGCGGCTGAGGTAGGTTTGCAGCAACTCACGGATTTCCTGGTCGTCGTCCACCAGGAGAATGGATTTACTGATTACGCTCACGGGGTCGTCCTTGTTGTTAGGGATGGGACGGGCTTAATAATTCGTTGTTCTGGATGGCCTCATCGCAGGCAAGCCAGCTCCCACATTTGGAATGCATTTCCCTGTGGGAGCTGGCTTGCCTGCGATGGCGCCATCACTGCCTACGCAAATGCCTGCTCCAGCGCTACACCAGCCCCGGTCAAACCGGAATACGGTGCGGTCACCAGCCACACCGGAATGCCTTTGAAGTAGTCGCTCATGCAGCCTTTGTCGCAAAAACTCTTGGCAAAACCACTCTTGATAAAGAAATCGGCAAAGCGCGGGATCACGCCACCAACGATATAAACCCCTCCACGGCCGCCGGTGGTCAGCACGTTGTTACCGGCAACGCGGCCCAGCCAGATACTGAACTGGTCCAGCACTTCGAGGGCAATCGGGTCGCCCGCCAGGCCAGCGGCAGTGATGGCCTCGGGGGTTTCCAGCACAGCTTCATGGCCGTCCACCGCGCAGATCGCCCGGTACAACCTCGGCAAACCGCCACCGCTCAAGGCGGTTTCAGCGCTGACATGCCCGATCTCATTGTGGATGTGCTGCCACAGCTGCGCTTCCCGCGGGCTGCTCACCGGCAGGTCGACATGGCCGCCCTCCCCCGGCAGTGCCGCCCAACGACCGTTGCCGAGGTCGAGCAAAGTGCCGACACCCAGGCCGGTGCCCGGGCCAATCACCACCGCAGGCCGCAACGGTTCCGGCGTGCCTTCGCACACCACACGGAATTCATCCGTTTTCAGGCGGGTCATGCCCAAGGCCATGGCCGAGAAATCATTCACCAGCAGCAGCTCGTCCACCTGTAAAGTCTTGCAGAAAGCAGTCTTGCTCAGGCGCCAATGGTTGTTGGTGAATTTAAATTCATCTCCGCTCACCGGCCCGGCGACAGACAGGCACACCGCGCCAATGGAGCCGATGGCCAGGCCTTCTTCCTTCAGATAGACCTGGATCGCCTCTTCGGGGCTGGCATGATCCGCCGTCGCGTGGACGCGGATCGAATGCAGCTCCTGATCACGCCACAACGCAAAACGGGCGTTGGTACCCCCAATATCACCGACCAGCGCAAGCTTCACTTAAGTGTCTCCAAGGCAGAGGTAAAGGCGCTGGCGCCCTGCTCTGCGGAGCTTGCGGCCAAACGCATAAACGCAAACAGCTCGCGACCGGCCCCCACGTTATTGCCCAGAAGGCCCGTGGCAGGCGTGCGCGCTGCAAACTCTTCGGCGTCCACCTTAAGCTCCAAGGTGCCTTTGACGCCATCCACACGAATGATATCGCCATCGCGCACGCGTGCCAGTGGCCCGCCGCTCTGGGCTTCAGGGTTGACATGAATCGCGGCGGGAATCTTACCCGACGCGCCGGACATGCGCCCGTCTGTTACCAACGCCACTTTGAAGCCACGGTCCTGCAGCACGCCGAGGAACGGCGTCATCTTGTGCAATTCCGGCATGCCGTTGGAGCGTGGGCCCTGGAAGCGCATTACCGCGACGAAGTCTTTTTCCAACTGGCCGGCCTTGAACGCATCCGCCAGGTCTTGTTGGTCCTGGAATACCACGGCCGGGGCTTCGACGATTTGATGCTCAAGGGCCACGGCGGAGACTTTCATCACGCCACGGCCGAGGTTGCCTTCCATTACCCGCAAGCCGCCTTCCGGGGAAAACGCACGGGCCACGGGGCGCAGGATGGTTTCGTCGAGGCTTTCGATCGGGCCTTCACGCCATACCAGCTCGCCGTCCACCAGGAACGGTTCCTGGGTGTAGCGGCTCAGGCCGTGACCGGCCACGGTGTTGACGTCGTTGTGGAGCAGGCCGGCTTCCAGCAGTTCGCGGATCAGGAACGACATGCCGCCCGCCGCCTGGAAGTGGTTGATGTCAGCCTTGCCGTTTGGATAGACGTGGGACAGGGTCGGCACGACTTCGGAGAGGTCGGCCATGTCTTGCCAGGTGAGGATGATGCCCGCCGACATGGCGATGGCCGGCATGTGCAGGGTGTGGTTGGTGGAACCGCCGGTGGCGTTGAGGGCGACGATGGAGTTGACGATGGATTTCTCATCGACGATCTCGCCGATCGGCGTGAAGTTACCGTTGGCCTTGGTCAGGCGCGTGACCTGGTGCGCGGCTTCGCGGGTCAGGGCGTCACGCAGCGGCGTGTACGGGTTGACGAACGATGCGCCCGGCAGGTGCAGGCCCATCACTTCCATCAGCAACTGGTTGGTGTTGGCGGTGCCATAGAAGGTGCAGGTGCCCGGGCTGTGGTAGGACTTCATCTCCGATTCCAGCAGCTCTTCGCGGGTGGCCTTGCCTTCGGCGTAGCGCTGGCGCACGTCGGCTTTCTGTTTGTTGGAGATCCCCGACGGCATCGGCCCGCCCGGCACAAAGATCATCGGCAGGTGGCCATAGCGCAGGGCGCCCATCATCAGGCCGGGGACGATCTTGTCGCAGATACCTAGCATCAGCGCGGCGTCGAACATGTTGTGGGACAGCGCTACCGCCGTGGACATGGCAATCACTTCGCGGCTCAGCAGGCTGAGCTCCATGCCTGGCTCGCCCTGGGTCACGCCGTCGCACATGGCAGGGGTACCGCCGGCGAACTGGCCAACAGAGCCGACTTCCCGCAGGGCCTTTTTGATTTGTTCGGGGAAATGTTCGTACGGCTGGTGCGCCGACAGCATGTCGTTATATGACGAAACAATTGCCACGTTGGCGGCGTTCATCATGCGCAGGCTGTTTTTGTCTTCGGTGCCGCACCCTGCCACGCCGTGGGCAAAGTTGGCGCATTGCAGCTTGCCGCGCATCGGACCGTCGCTGGCAGCGCCGCGAATGAGCGCAAGGTATGCCTCACGGGTTGCACGGCTGCGGGCGATAAGCCGTTCGGTGACCTCAAGTACGCGGGGATGCATGTATAGAACTCCAGGCTAACGGATGTGGCGACCTGAGAGTCTATGCTGGTCAAACGCCCGCCGCGAAGAGGTTGGCAGGGTGTTGCTTGACCAATCGGACCAGTTGATTCAGGTCACTCGTTGTAGATTGAACAAAATATTGCCACTAAAAAGGCTTGTTTTCTATTTTTATGCGAATAATCTTGTAATTCTTACAACAAATCGACGACAGGCACCTTCCAATGACTCTACGTATCGCTATCAATGGTTTTGGCCGTATTGGCCGAAATGTCCTGCGCGCACTTTATACCCAAGGCTACCGCCAGGATTTGCAGATCGTCGCCATCAACGATCTCGGCGACAGCTCGATCAATGCCCACCTGCTTAAATACGACACCGTCCACGGTACTTTCGACGCAGAGGTCGCTCATGATCAGGAAAGCCTGACCGTGAACGGTGACCGGATTGCCGTCAGTGCCATTCGCAACCCGGCCGACCTGCCGTGGGCTGCACACAAGGTGGACGTGGTGTTCGAATGCACCGGTCTGTTCACCGACCGTGACAAGGCCGCCGCCCATATTACCGCCGGCGCGCGCAAGGTGATCATCTCGGCCCCGGCCAAGGGCGCCGATGCCACCGTGGTGTACGGCGTGAACCACGACATTTTGCGTCAATCCCACCAGATCATCTCCAACGCTTCCTGCACCACCAACTGCCTGGCACCGGTGGCCCAGGTGCTGCACCGTGAGCTGGGCATCGAAAGCGGCTTGATGACCACTATCCACGCTTACACCAACGACCAGAACCTGACCGACGTCTACCACACCGACCCGTACCGCGCGCGTTCGGCCACCCAGAACATGATCCCGAGCAAGACCGGCGCTGCCGAAGCCGTGGGCCTGGTGCTGCCGGAACTGGCAGGCAAGCTGACCGGCATGGCCGTGCGGGTACCGGTGATCAACGTGTCGCTGGTGGACCTCACCGTGCAACTGAAAAAAGAAGCCAGCGCCGAGCAAGTCAACGCACTGCTCAAAGAAGCCAGCCAACACTCGAAAATCCTCGGCTACAACACCCTGCCGCTGGTTTCCAGTGACTTCAACCATAACCCGCTGTCGTCGATTTTCGACGCCAATCACACCAAGGTCAGCGGTAAGTTGCTGAAAGTGCTGGCTTGGTATGACAACGAGTGGGGCTTCTCGAACCGCATGCTGGATAACTGCCTGGCGCTGTGCAACGCCGAATAAACCAGCGGTGCTGACCTCTCCTGTGGGAGTTGGCTTGCCTGCGATGCAGTCAACGCGGTCCATCTGACGGACCGTGTTGCGTATATCGCGGGCAAGCCCGGCTCCCACAGGGTCTTGCTTCATGCTCAGAAATAGCCACTTGCCATTTACGTTGATGATAAGCATTATCATTCGCTGCAAATCGGTCTGGTATCACTGTGAGCCAATCTCGCTTCAACCAAGTCTTCCTCACCCAGCGGGTGATTCTGCTGCGCACCTTGCAGCGGATGGTGAATAACCACAGCACCGCCGAGGACCTGCTACAGGAAACCTACCTGCGCGTGACCCGGGCCTTGAGCGAACGGCCGATCGATCACCTCGAACCCTTCGTCTACCAGACGGCGCGCAACCTGGCGCTGGATCACCTGCGCGCCCGCAGGATTCAAGCCCGCACCCTGCAGGAAGATGTCCCGCTGGACGTGCTGCAAAGCGTTGCCTCCCCCGTCAGCACCCCCGAAGACGCGACACAGGCCGAGCAATTGCTCGAGCACCTGAGTGTCAGCCTCGGACAGTTGAGCGCCCGCCAGCAGCAGATCTTTATCCTCAGCCGCCTGCACGGTTGCAGCTATCAGGAAATTGCCGACAAGCTCGACGTGTCCCTGAGCACTGTGCAAAAGGAACTGAAATTGATCATGGCCATCTGCATAGGTGTGGCCGAAAGACTGGATCGCCCTTAAGCTTTGTCGGCACAGCCTGCAGGACTATTGATTAAAACGTGGCGAAGACCCGAGGAACACCGTGACGGATCCGAATAAACTGCGCCCTCATGAGCTGGCTCATGAGGTGTTGCAAGACACGGCTATGGACCAAGCCCTCGACTGGCTGATCGCCTTGCAGTGCCCGCAGCCCGGGCAGCAAGACGAGTTTGAAGCCTGGCTCGCCCGCGACCCTTTGAACGCCGAAGCCTTCATCAAGGCCCAGACTGCCTGGGCCGGCGCACCCGTGCACAGCGCTGCCGTCGCCCTGAATGCGCCGCGCAAACCCAGTGCGTGGCGTCGTATCAAACCGCATTGGAAACCCTTGGCCACTGCCGCTGTGTTGCTGCTGGGCCTGTTCAGCTTCAGCAACCTGCCGATGCGCCTGCAGGCCGACCACTTGACGGTGGTGGGCGAACGCCAGCGACTTCAATTGGACGACGGCTCAAAAGTCTTGCTGAACACCAATTCCGCGTTCTCCAGCAGCATCAAGGACCACCAGCGCATCGCGCGCCTGTATCAGGGCGAGGCATTTTTCGAAGTGCTGCCCAGCCGTGGCCTGCCCCTGGAAATCGACGCCGGCCCGGTGCGCGCCAGTGTGCGTGATACGTCCTTCGCGGTGCGCTACTTGAACGGTGAAGCCCAGGTTCAGGTACAACGCGGCGACGTCGACCTGAGCAACACCTTTGACGATGCGCGGGTACGCCTGAGCGCCGGTGAAAGTATCCGCATCGGGCCCAAGGGCTTCGGCCAACCCGCCAAGCTGGACACCACCAAGGACCTGGCCTGGGTCGACGGTCGGTTGATCTTCGAAAACTGCCCGATGAGCGAAGTGCTGGCCGAGTTGCGTCGCTACTACCCCGGCTGGATCGTCAACAACAACGACAAGCTCGCCAGCGTGGCGGTCACCGGCAATTACCGCCTGGACCAGCCTCTCGACGTCGTGCGCTCCCTGGCCCACATCACTTCCGCCAAGCTCTCGGAATACCCGGCGCTGGTGATCCTGAACTAAATGAGAATTATTTTTACTCGATAGCCATCGGCGGTACGTCTCGTTATAGCCAATGCAACTGATTCCTATTTGATTCAGTGTCGCAACTATAAGATTCGTACCTTCCGGAGCGCTCTCGATGTCGTCTCGTTTCAACCGCCGGTCCTCTTCGCCCGTTCGCCGCCACGGTGCGTCCCTGCTGACAGCCGCAATCCTGTTGGCCAGTGCGCCCGTCATGGCCGCTACCGCCGCTGAGCCTGCTACCCGCAGCCAGGGCAATTACAGCTTCAGCATCGAGCAGCAATCCCTGGTCTCGGCGCTGAACGCCTTCACCGCGGTGACCGGCTGGCAAGTCGGCCTGCCCGCCGAACTGGGCCAGAGTGTGTCGTCCCCTGGCGTACGCGGCGCGTTGCCGGCAGATAAAGCCCTGGACCGGCTGTTGGTGGGGACCAACCTGGGCTATCGCAAACTGAGCAACAACAACATCGTCCTGGAAAAACGCGCCGCCGGCAGCGCCATCACCCTGCAACAAATGACCATCAGCGCCACCCGCCAGGAACAGGCCGTAGACAGCGTGCCCAGCACCGTGACCGTGCACGACCGCGAAGAACTGGACCGCCAGAACGTCAACACCATCCGCGAACTGGTGCGTTATGAGCCAGGTGTGTCGGTGGGGGGTGCCGGGACCCGCTCCGGGAACGCCGGCTACAACATTCGCGGCATCGACGGTGACCGCATCCTGACCCAGGTGGACGGCGTCGAAGTCCCGGACAACTTCTTCAACGGCCCCTACGCCAAGACCCGCCGCAACTATGTCGACCCGGAAATCGTCAAGCGCGTGGAAATCCTGCGCGGCCCGGCCTCGGCATTGTACGGCAGCAGCGCCATCGGCGGCGCCGTGAGCTATTTCACCCTCGACCCCGACGACATCATCAAGCCCGGCCAGGATTTCGGCGCGCGCCTGAAGACCGGCTACAGCTCCGCCGACGAAAGCTGGCTGACCTCCGGCACCGTCGCCGGTCGCGTACAGGACTTCGACGGCTTGCTGCACCTGAGCCAGCGCAACGGCCACGAGATGGAATCCTACGACGGCAATAACGCCACCGGACTGGCCCGCACCGGCGCCAACCCGGAAGATGCGCGCACCACTAACATACTGGCCAAGCTCGGCTGGAATTATGGTGAAGAGAATCGCCTGGGCCTGACCTACGAGAAGTTCAAGGATGATCGCGACACCAACCTGAAAAACGCGGTAGGTGGCCCGTTCGTCGGTGGCCAGGGCTTTAACTTCTACCGCGGCCGTACAGGCAACGACACCATCACCCGCGAGCGTTTCGGCATAGAAAACACGTTCGCCCTCGACTCGCCGATTGCCGATCACATCAAGACCAGCCTCAACTACCAGATCGCCAAGACCGACCAGACCACCGCAGAGATCTACCAGCCATCGCGCAAGGTGCTGCGCACCCGCGACACCCTGTACGAAGAGAAACAGTGGGTATTCGACGCGCAACTGGACAAGGCTTTCAGCATCGGCGAAACCGATCACGTCGTGACCTACGGCACCACCCTCAAACAGCAGAAAGTCACGGGTTCCCGTGAAGGCTCCGCGACCTGCCTGGCGGTCGGCAGCGGTTGCACGGCCATCGGCGCACCGAGCCCGTCGGCCGCCGACAGCGTGAAAAAGGCCAGCGACTTCCCGGATCCGACCATCAACTCCTACGCGTTGTTTGCCCAGGATCAGATTGCCTGGGACAAGTGGACCTTCCTGCCCAGCGTGCGTTACGACTACATCCAGCTCAAACCCAAGCTGACTCAGGAATTTCTCAATACCGTTGACCCGGCACGCATCTACGACCACAGCAATTCGGAAAAGAACTGGCACCGTGTAACGCCAAAATTCGGCGTGACTTACGCCCTGACCGAGCAATACACCTGGTTCGGCCAATACGCCGAAGGCTATCGCACGCCGTCGGCCAAGGCCTTGTATGGCCGCTTTGAAAACCTACAACAGAGCTACACCGTCGAACCCAACCCGGACCTCAAGCCGGAAAGCAGCCGAGGTGTCGAAACCGGAATTCGCGGCAACTTCGACTCGGGCTCCTTTGACGTGGCGGTGTACTACAACAAGTACCGTGATTTCATCAACGAAGATGCCTCGGTCGCTGGTGGCACGGTTCAGCAGTTCGAAGCCAACAACATCAAACACGCCACCATCAAGGGCGTGGAAGCCAAGGGCCGCTTGAACCTCGATGCGTTTGGCGCGCCGCAGGGCCTGTACACCAAAGGCTCGATTGCCTACACCTACGGGCGCAACGACGACAACGGCGAACCGCTGAACAGCGTCAACCCGCTCAAGGGCGTATTTGGCCTGGGTTACGACCAGCAGAACTACGGTGCCCTGGTCAGCTGGACCCTGGTCAAGAAACAGAATCGCGTCGACAGCACCACTTTCTTCGCCCCCGACGGCAACAGCGCCAACGGCCCGTTCAAGACCCCGGGCTTCGGCATCGTGGACCTGACCGGCTTCTACAAAGTCACCAACGACGTGACCATCAACGGTGGCCTGTACAACCTGACCGACAAGAAATACTGGGACTGGGACGACGTTCGCAGCTACGACAGCGTCGGCGAAGCGGGTGTGACCGGGCCGGCCAACCTGGACCGCCTGACCCAACCGGGCCGCAACTTTGCGATCAACCTGATCTGGGACATCTGATCAATGGAGCCTCCCCCGCCGGATTTTATCTTCGGCGGGGTGAGGATTTTTTACTGTGACGCGTCTTCTGGTTCGTCTAGTTCATAACAGCCTGGCAACCAGACGCTTTCTCTTCTCAAGGACTCCCCGATGACCGCCTCTCCTAACGCAGAACGTGCCGCCCTGCGCTCCCAGCGCCTGAACCAGATCACCAACGAGCCGCACACCAAGCTCGACGCGCTGGTAAAGGCCCATGCACCGTTTGAAACCCAGGCCAACTTCGCCCGCTTCGTGGTTGCGCAGTACCTGTTCCAATCGGAGCTGGTGGCGCTGTACAACGATGCCGAGCTGATCAAGATCGTCCCCGACCTGGCCGAGCGCTGCCGTGCCGAAGCGGCCAAGCTGGATCTGGGCGACCTGGACACCGAAGTACCGGCACCAGTTGCCGGCGCGGTGAAAAACCCGAGCAAGGCCGAAGCCCTGGGCTGGCTGTTCGTGTCTGAAGGCTCCAAGCTGGGCGCCGCGTTCCTGATCAAGCGTGCCGTGGGCCTGGGCTTGAGCGAAACCTTCGGCGCCCGCCACCTGGGCGAGCCGGCGGGTGGTCGCGCTGAAGGCTGGAAGCGCTTCACTCGCACCCTCGACGCACTGGAATTCAGCGCAGAAGAAGAAGCCGAAGTGGAGAAAGGCGCGATTGATGCGTTCGTGCGCTTCACCGTGTTGCTGGAACAGGCGTACGCTACCAGCCCTGAACTGGCCTGATTCTTGTGTAGAAACCCAATCAATGTGGGAGCTGGCTTGCCTGCGATGGCATCAACTGGGTGTACCTGATACACCGAGTTGCCTGCATCGCAGGCAAGCCAGCTCCCACATTTGATCGGGTGCCAGTCTCTATAATCTGCAACCCACTCCACCCTGCAAGCCTCACTAAAATGACCGGCAAAACCCAATCATCATCCAAAATCGCCCGTGTCCTGTTCGGCCTGCTGGCCTACGTCAGCCTGGGCATCGGTTTGATTGCGATTGTGGTTCCGGGCTTACCCACCACTGAATTCATCCTGCTGGCCGCCTGGGCCGCCACCAAAAGCTCACCGCGCCTGAGCGCATGGCTGGAAAACCACCGGCTGTTCGGGCCGATCCTGCTTAATTGGCGCAATGGCAAGATCATCGCCCGCCGGGCCAAAGTCAGCGCCACCGTGAGCATGCTGCTGTGCGCCGGCTTGATGCTGGTGATGCTTGACCACGGCTGGCCGATCTACCTGGCCATCGCCGGAATGAGCATGGGCAACCTGTGGATCTGGTCTCGGCCGGAACGCCTCCCGCAACCGACCTGACAACCGCCTACCACCCATCGGCTCCCGCTCATGAACTGCCGGCCCAAGCCGATATTCCGGGCATAGCGCCGAATGGACTCGCCTGAGCTTGCATACTAATAAGTCCATTCGCGGGTACACCTATGCTCGACACCCTCTCCATTCGCTTGAAAATCGTGCTGTTGTCCGGTCTCTGCCTGCTGGGGGTAATCGCCCTGGTGGTCGGCATGAACCTCTACCAGACCAATCAGAACGACCAGTTGATCAACGATTCAAGCTCGCGAATGCTCACCGACAGCGTACAGAACCTGCTGCAGGCCAAGGCCGCTGAACAAGCGGTGCAACTGCAAAAGACCTTCGGTGAAAGCCTGTTGGTGGTCACCGCCCTTGCCGACCAGATCAAAGACCTGCGTACCTTGGCCAGCAAGCGTTCCATGGACGCCGGGGCCTTGCGTGAAGAACTCAACCACAGCCTGAAAACCGCCTTCGACCGCAACACCAAGGTGCTTGGTATCTGGCTGTCGTTCGAGCCCAACGCCCTCGACGGCAAAGACAGCGAATTCGTCAACGACGCCGCCCGTGTGTCCAACGAAAAAGGCCGTTTTTCCAGCTACTGGAGCCGCGCCGGTAGCGAAGGCCTGAACACGGTGATGGTCGAGGATGACCTGACCAAGACCACCCTCAACCTCAGCGGTACGCCTTACAACATCTGGTACACCTGCCCACGGGACACCAAAAACACCTGCCTGCTGGACCCGTATGAAGACACCGTAGCCGGCAAACCGGTGTTGATGACCACCATTTCCCTGCCCCTGCTGGTCGACGGCAAGGTGATCGGCGTAGTGGGGATCGACCTCGCCCTCAACGCCCTTCAAGCGGCCACCGATGCCGCACAAAAAGAGCTGTTCAACGGTGCAGGGATTCTCGAAATACTGTCTGGTAACGGCTTGATCGCCGGCTACAGCGGCGAGCCGGCCAAGGTCGGTAAAAACCTGGTGGACACTCTCGGCGCCGAAGGCAAAGAGATCGTGCAACTGTTGGCCAGCGATACCCGCAAGATCCGCGAGGAAGACGGCACGATTCGCGCCGTGTACCCGGTCAAGCCGATTGCCGACGCCAAATCTTGGGGGGTGGTGATCAAGCTGCCTAAACAAGTGCTGTTGGCAGACTCACTGAAACTCCAGGCCGTGCTCGACAAGGCCCAGGCCAGTGGCACCGTCAAGGCGTTGCTGGTGGGCGCAGCCGCCGGCCTGCTGGGCTTGTTGCTGATCTGGCTGACAGCCACCGGCGTGACCCGGCCGATCAACAGCGTGGCCGCCATGCTCAAGGAAATCGCCAGCGGCGACGGTGACCTCACCCAGCGCCTGGCCTACGGTAAAAAGGATGAACTGGGGGAACTGGTGAACTGGTTCAACCGCTTCCTCGACAAGCTGCAGCCGACCATTGCGCAAATCAAGCAAAGCATCACCGAAGCCCGTGGCACCGCCGACCAGTCTTCGGCAATCGCGCGCCAGACCAGTGAGGGCATGCAGGTGCAGTTCCGTGAGATCGACCAGGTGGCCACGGCCTCGAATGAAATGAGCGCCACCGCCCACGACGTGGCGAACAGCGCCTCCAACGCCGCCAGCGCTGCCCGCGGTGCCGACCAGTCAGCCCGTGAAGGCATGCAGATCATTGAGCGCAGCACCCGCGACATCACCACCCTGGCCGAAGAAGTCAGCAAGGCCGTGACCGAAGTCGAAGCCCTGGCGGTGAACAGTGAGCAGATCGGTTCGGTACTGGAAGTGATCCGCAGCATCGCCGAACAGACCAACCTGCTGGCCCTGAACGCCGCAATTGAAGCAGCACGGGCCGGGGAAAGCGGGCGAGGTTTTGCGGTGGTGGCCGACGAGGTGCGCAACCTGGCCAAGCGTACCCAGGATTCCGTGGAGGAGATTCGCCTGGTGATCGAGCGCATCCAGACCGGCACCCGTGGGGTGGTAGCGACCATGCACTCGAGCCAGACCCAGGCGCAGAACAATGCCGGGCAGATTCATCAGGCGGTGCAGGCCTTGGGCAAGATCAGCGATGCGGTGACGGTCATCAGCGACATGAACTTGCAAATCGCCAGCGCTGCCGAGCAGCAGAGTGCGGTGGCCGAAGAGGTCAACCGCAACGTCTCGGCGATCCGCACGGTGACCGAAACCCTCACCGGCCAAGCCACCGAATCGGCAGCCATCAGCAGCCAGCTCAATGCCTTGGCCAGCCAGCAGATGAAGCTGATGGATCAGTTTCGGGTTTGACCCGAGCTTGAATCCAGTGAGGACCCAATGTGGGAGCGGGCTTGCTCGCGAATGCGGTGGATCAGTCGGTACATGTACTGAATGACACCCCGCATTCGCGAGCAAGCCCGCTCCCACACAAGCCCGTCCAAAGCAGAGTTGCGGTGCCTTATTGACCCGTCCAGGCTGCCACAAACGGCGCCAGGTCTTCTTTCGGGGCCGTACGCGGCGGGTTTTGTGGGGTGCCCAGGTAAAGGAAGCCAATCACTTCCTCATCCGCCTTCAGCCCGAGGCCTTTGGCGACATGAGCCGAGTACGACAACTCACCGGTGCGCCACACCGCGCCGATCCCCTGGGCGTACGCCGCCAGCAGAATCCCGTGGGCCGCACAGGCCGCCGCCAGCAGCTGCTCGGATTTTGGCACTTTGAAATGTTCTTGCAGGCGGGCAATCACTACCACCACCAACGGCGCACGCAGCGGGCCGTTCTGCGCCTTGTCGATCGCGGCCTGGGGCGCGTCGGCGTCCTGCAGGCGGGCGGCTTCGGCCAGCAGCGTGCCCATGCGCTCACGTGCCGAACCTTCCACCGTCAGGAAACGCCAAGGCCGCAGCTGGCCGTGGTCGGGCGCGCGCATGGCGGCGGCGAACAGCAGATCGCGCTGCTCCTGGGTCGGTGCCGGGTCCAGCAGTCGCGGCACGGAAACACGGTTGAGCAAAGCGTCGAGAGCCTGCATTGGCCACCTCCAGAGAAAAATGTGCGGTCATTCTAGCGGGAATGAATCGGATACCACCAAACGATAATTGCTCTTATTCAAACCGCCCTGCCCTGTTAGACTTTGCGGCCTTATTTTCAGCCCACGTTCAGGAAGACTGATGTCCCGTTCGCCCCTTCGCCTGTCTGCACTGTTGATGGCCCTGAGCCTGAGTGCCTGCGATGACGCCCCGCGATTCACCAAGGCTGAGCCGGGTGAAGCAAGGGCTGGCGGCGCGACAACGGTCAGGAAGACCGACCAGAACGCCTTCTCGCTGCCCTCGGCCAACCTGTCCCCGACCCGGCGCCTGGACTTCAGCGTGGGCAACAGTTTCTTCCGCAGCCCCTGGGTGATTGCCCCGTCTACCACCACTGCCCGCGATGGGCTGGGGCCGCTGTTCAACACCAATGCGTGCCAGAACTGCCATATCAAGGATGGCCGTGGTCATCCGCCGCTGCCCGATGCAGCCAACGCGGTGTCGATGCTGGTACGCCTGTCGATCCCCGATGCACCGCCCTATGCCAAGGTCATCGAGCAACTGGGTGTCGTCCCCGAGCCAGTCTACGGTGGGCAATTGCAGGACATGGCCGTGCCTGGCGTCGCCCCGGAAGGCAAGGTGCGGGTCGACTACACACCGGTCAACGTCAGCTTCAAGGACGGCACCGTCGTCGAGTTGCGCAAGCCAGCGCTGCAAATCACCCAGCTGGGCTACGGCCCGATGCACCCCGACACGCGCTTCTCGGCCCGGGTTGCCCCGCCGATGATCGGCCTGGGGCTGCTGGAAGCCATCCCCGACGCCGACATCCTGCGCAATACCGACCCGAAAACCGCCGACAAGGAAGCCATCGTCGGACGTGCGAACTGGGTCTGGGACGACGCGCAACACAAGACCGTCCTCGGCCGATTTGGCTGGAAAGCCGGGCAACCGAACCTCAATCAACAAAATGTTCACGCGTTCTCTGGTGATATGGGCCTCACCACGTCCCTGAGACCGTTCGATGACTGCACCGATGCACAAGTGGCCTGCAAACAGGCGCCCAACGGCAACGGACCGGATGGCGAGCCTGAGGTCAGCGACAACATCCTGCGCCTGGTGCTGTTCTACACCCGCAACCTGGCCGTCCCGGCCCGCCGCGGCGTCAACGCACCGCAGGTGCTGGCCGGGAAAAACCTGTTCTACCAGGCTGGCTGCCAGGGCTGCCACACACCGCAGTTCACCACGGCGCCAACGGCCGCCGAACCTGAATTGGCCAACCAAGTGATTCGCCCCTACAGCGACTTGCTGCTGCACGACATGGGCGACGGCCTCGCCGACAACCGTACCGAATTCAAGGCCAGTGGCCGCGACTGGCGCACGCCGCCGTTGTGGGGCATTGGTCTGACGCAAGCCGTCAGTGGCCACACACAGTTTTTACATGACGGCCGCGCCCGTAACCTGATGGAGGCCGTGCTGTGGCACGGCGGTGAAGCCCAGGCGGCGCAGCAGCATGTGTTGTCGTTCAATGCCGAGCAGCGCGCCGCGTTGCTGGCATTTCTGAATTCTTTATAAGCTTTGTCCTAATTACAGAAGGGAGCTCGACATGTTCCGTCCCAAGTTGTTGTTCACCAGCCTGGCCGCCCTCGCCCTCGGTGCGTGCTCGCCCCAGGACCCGCAAGCGGTGACCTCGGCGGCCATCGCCAAGCAAGTGATCCTGCCCACCTACAGCCGCTGGGTTGAAGCCGACCGCCAACTGGCCGTCAGCGCCCTGGCCTACTGCCAGGGCAAGGAAAGCCTGGAGACCGCCCGTGCTGACTTCCTGCACGCGCAAAAGGCCTGGGCCGAGTTGCAACCACTGCTGATCGGCCCGCTGGCCGAGGGCAACCGCTCGTGGCAGGTGCAGTTCTGGCCGGACAAGAAAAACCTGGTGGGTCGTCAGGTCGAGCAACTGGTGACCGCCCAGCCGCAGATCGATGCCGCCGCCCTGGCCAAATCCAGCGTCGTGGTGCAGGGCCTGTCGGCCTACGAATACATCCTCTACGACGCCAAGACCGATCTGGCGGACGAGACGCAAAAAGCCCGTTACTGCCCGTTGCTGGTAGCCATCGGCGAACGCCAGAAACTGCTGGCCGAAGAAATCCTGTCGAGCTGGAACAGCACCGACGGCATGCTGGCGCAGATGACCAAGTTTCCTAACCAGCGCTACGCCGATTCCCACGAAGCCATCGCCGACCTGCTGCGGGTTCAAGTGACTGCGCTGGACACCCTGAAGAAAAAACTCGGCACCCCGATGGGCCGCCAGACCAAGGGCATCCCGCAACCGTTCCAGGCCGATGCGTGGCGCAGCCAGTCGTCCCTGCAAAGCCTGGAAGCCAGCCTGGCTGCCGCCCAGACCGTCTGGGTCGGCGTCGACAACAAAGGCCTGCGCGGCCTGTTGCCTGCCGATCAAAAGCCATTGGCTGACAAGATCGACGCCGCGTATGCCGCGTCCCTGAAACTGTTCGCCAGCAACCAGCGTACGCTGAATGAACTGCTGGCCGACGATGCCGGGCGCCAGCAACTCAACGATATCTACGACAGCCTCAACGTGGTCCACCGCCTGCACGAAGGCGATCTGGCCAAAGCGCTGGGCATCCAACTGGGCTTTAACGCCAACGACGGTGACTGATGATGCTCAGGCGACAGGCTTTGGCCCTCGGCAGCGTGCTGCTCAGTGCAATTACCCTGGGTGGCTGGACGCTGTTCAAGCAGAAGGGCAAAAGCCCGCTGCTGCTCTCGGCGCGTGATGACAGTGATGGCAAACACTACGCCGTCGGCTTCCATCTGGACGGCAAGCAGGTGTTTGCCACCCAGGTCGGTCAGCGCTGTCACGACATCATCAACCACCCGACGCTGCCGATTGCGCTGTTTGTCGCCCGCCGGCCGGGCACCGAGAGCTACCTGATCGACTTGCGCGACGGGGCGCTGCTGCAGACCATCACCTCGAAGACCAATCGACACTTTTATGGGCACGCGGTGGTGCACAAGGATGGCGAGTGGTTGTATGCCACGGAAAACGACACGTCTGATCCGGGGCGCGGCTTGCTTGGGGTATATCGGTTCGAGGGTGAGCGGTTGGTGCACACCGGGGAGATTTCTACCCATGGGATCGGGCCGCATCAGGTGTCGTGGATGCCTGATGGCGAGACGCTGGTAGTGGCTAACGGCGGGATTCGTACCGAGGCGGAGAGCCGGGTGGAGATGAACCTGAATGCCATGGAGCCGAGCCTGGTCCTGATGAAGCGCGACGGGACGCTGTTGAGCAAGGAGACCCTGAGCCAGCAGATGAACAGTGTGCGGCATATGGGGATTGCCAGCGACGGGACGATCCTCGCGGGGCAGCAGTTCATGGGGGCGTCTCATGAGCGGTCGGAGTTGCTGGCGATCAAGCGACCGGGGCAGCCGTTTGTGGCGTTTCCGGTGGCGGATGAGCAGTTGCAGGCCATGGGGCATTACACGGCCAGCGTTGCGGTGCACAGTGAGTTGCGGCTGGTGGCGCTGACGGCGCCTCGGGGGAATCGGTTCTTTATCTGGAACATGGACAGCGCGGAGTTGCTGCTGGACGGGCCGTTGCCGGATTGTGCCGGGGTGGGTGCGGTGGCTGACGGGTTTGTGGTGACTTCCGGGCAGGGGCGTTGCCGGTTTTATGATTGTCGGCAGGTGCCGTTGGTGGCCAAGCCGCTGGAGTTGCCGGCGGGGCTTTGGGATAACCATCTGCATCTGGTTTGATCGGGGGGGCTGATTGGGGGCATATCCGTTGCTGCGGTCAGGGCTGCTATGGGTTCCGCTCTTACAGCGGCTCACTTTTGAAAAGCGCAAAAGTAAGCAAAACGCTCTTGCCCCACCACT
>NZ_JAAAFU010000075.1:0-62134 GCF_019352905.1 Pseudomonas sp. Xaverov 83
AAGGTTATCGCCCGGCGCGCCTGTTCATGGTGGCGATGGTGATATTCAACATCGGCACGCTGATTATCCTGCCGGCCTTGCTGGGCCTGACACTGGTGGCGCCCCAAGGCTTGATCGTTACCCTGCTCGGTTTTATCTGCCTCAGCGGCCTGTTGATGAGCCTGGCCTTGGGCGAACGCCAGCGCGCCATCACCGAAGACAACTTCAGCCTCAGCCGCGATCTGGCGGCGAGCAATGCCGAAATCGCCGCCAAGGCCGAGTTCCTGGCGAAGATCAGCCACGAAATCCGCACCCCTATGAACGGCGTGCTGGGCATGACCGAACTGCTGCTGGGCACGCCGCTGTCGGTCAAGCAGCGCGACTACGTGCAAACCATCCACAGTGCCGGCAACGAATTGCTCACGCTGATCAACGAGATTCTCGACATCTCCAAGCTCGAATCCGGGCAGATCGAACTGGATGACGTGCAGTTCGACCTCAACGCGTTGATCGAAGACTGCCTGAGTATTTTCCGCGCCAAGGCCGAGCAGCAAAACGTCGAGCTGATCAGCTTTATCCAGCCCCAGGTGCCACGAGTCATCAGCGGCGACCCGACGCGTCTGCGCCAGGCACTGTTGAGCCTGCTGGAAAACGCCCTGCAAAAAACCGATGAAGGCGAAGTGCTGATCGTCGTGGCGCTGGACGAGCGCAGCAGCAAGCCGCGCCTGCGCATTGCGGTGCAAGACAGCGGCCTGCCGATGGAGCCCGCCGAGCGCGACGCCCTGCTGCACAGCGAATTGCACAGCAAGAATTTCCTGTCTGCCACACGTCTGAGCGGCCATCTGGGCCTGGTCATTGCCCGCCAGTTGATCCTGTTGATGAACGGCGAGTTCGGCATCAAGAGTGGCAGCCAACAAGGCAGCACCCTGTGGCTGACCTTGCCACTGGACCCGGAACGTCTCGAACATCCAACCTCCGACCTCGACGGCCCGCTCAAGGGCGCGCGCGTGCTGGTGGTGGACGACAACGACACCTGCCGCAAAGTGCTGGTGCAGCAATGCACGGCCTGGGGCCTGAACGTGAGTGCCGTGCCTTCGGGCAAGGAAGCCCTGGCGCTGCTGCGCACCAAGGCGCACCTGCGGGATTACTTCGATGTGGTGCTGCTGGACCAGAACATGCCCGGCATGACCGGCATGCAACTGGCGGCGAAGATCAAGGAAGACCCGAGCCTGAACCACGACATCTTGCTGATCATGCTCACCGGCATCAGCAATGCGCCGAGCAAGATCATCGCGCGCAACTGCGGGATCAAACGCATCCTCGCCAAACCCGTGGCCGGCTACACCCTCAAGACCACCCTTGCCGACGAGTTGACCCAACGGAGCAAGGGCACTGTGCAACCGCGCCAGGCGGCGATCAGCGCACCGGTCCCGGTGACCGTGCCGAATGACTTCCGGATTCTGGTGGCCGAAGACAACAGCATCTCCACCAAGGTGATTCGTGGCATGCTCGGCAAGCTCAACCTGCAGCCGGACACCGCGAGCAATGGTGAAGAAGCGTTGCAAGCGATGAAAACCCAGCGGTATGACCTGGTGTTGATGGACTGTGAAATGCCGATCCTCGACGGCTTCTCCGCCACCCAGCAACTGCGGGCGTGGGAAGTCAGCAACCAGCGCATTCGTACCCCGGTGGTGGCGCTGACGGCGCACATTCTTTCGGAACACAAAGAGCGTGCGCGCCAGGCCGGGATGGACGGGCACATGGCCAAGCCGGTGGAGTTGTCGCAATTGCGCGAGCTGGTGGAGTACTGGGTGGCGCAGCGCCAACAGCGCCCTGAGCACGCACCTACCTGACCCAGGCATGGCGCAGATCAAAATGTGGGAGCGGCGGTGCGACGATTCGACTTGCTCGCGAAAGCGGTGTGTCAGCCAATACATGTTTGACTGATACACCGCTTTCGCGAGCAAGCCCGCTCCCACATTGGATTGTTGTCGCTTCACCGATAGCGCTCAGCCACAGGCCTGATAAACTCCCGCTCGCCCTCCTTCGCTGCGAGCTCCCACCATGCTCCATGTGCTATTCAGCGTTTACCTGAAGATGCTGGTGCTCTACAGCCCCTTCTTCGTGCTTTCCTGCTTTATCAGCCTGACTCGCGGTTACTCCAGCAAGGAGCGGCGGCGCCTGGCCTGGAAAGTGGCCCTCGCCACCCTGGTATCAAGCGTGTTGCTCTACCTGTTCGGCCGGGTGATTTTCAGTGTGTTCGGCATCACCGTCGACGCCTTCCGCATCGGCGCCGGCAGTGTGCTGTTCATCTCGGCCCTGGGCATGGCCCAAGGCAAGTCGGCGGTGCAGACCGATAACGTGCAGCAGGACGTGACCATCGTCCCGCTGACCATCCCCCTGACCGTCGGCCCCGGTACCATCGGTGCGCTGCTGGTGATGGGCGTCAGCCAGCCGCACTGGGACGATAAGATCACCGCCATCCTCAGCATCGCCCTGGCCAGCCTTACGGTGGGTGTGGTGCTGTACCTGTCCAACCGTATCGAACGCATTCTCGGCGACCAGGGCTTGCAGATTGTCAGCCGCTTGATGGGGTTGTTTGTGTGTGCACTGGCAGCGCAAATCATCTTCACCGGGGTACGCGGTTACCTGGTGCCGTAGGTCAAATCCTGTATTGGGCGATAGCCAGGCGGACCTTGTCCCCTGCGCTGTCGCGCATCAGTTGAATCGTGGCTTCGTTGACCACCGAACTGTTCAGCACCAGGCAGGTGCGGCCACTGAAGGCTTCAACGGACGCACTGTCCCACTCCAGAAACGGCATGCCCCACTGCTTGCTGACGCCGTGGGAACTGTAGGTCACCAGCACCATCGACACTTCCCCCGCCGTTTCCGAACAGGACGCCAAGCCGAAATCTCCGCCCTCATGGGTCGTGGTATTTCGTTTGAATAACTCAAATGAAGCCGGGAGTTGCTTCAAGGCTTCGATAGCCTCCCCCACCCGCTTGGGCAGTGCACTGATCAATGGCCCGGACAGGAACGTCGAGGCCACCGTGGCCGCCACCAGATTCAGCGCCGCCAACTGCACCGACAGCCCTTTGCGAGTGGTGTATACCCGCTCGAAACTGCTCCTGACCGGCATCCAGCCCAGGCTGCTCATCACCTTGATGAATTCGTTGTACCAGGCCTCTGTTCCCCGGGCGATCCGCAATACATCACTGACGTAGCTGCTCGCCAGCAAATAGCTTTTGCGGGTGTACTCCTTGTTGAGGCTCGTCATGCCTTCCACAAACGACATGACACTGTTGTTCACCACTGCCGCGTTCAGCTCATCATCACCTTCGAGCTTCACCGGCGCGCTCAACCCCGGCGACAAGCTGGACGCGCCCGGAAGCCGGTATGCGGCAATCAGCTTCCTCCTTTTTGCGCTGTTGATCCGTCTGTTATTTCGCTCCATAGCCATTTCTCCATAACCCCCAACATGGGGCTTAACGCCAACACTAGTCGAGTTGCCGGGGATTTTGAGGTGCTGGAAATCGAAGGCAAAACGCGCTGCGGTGCGCAGGAAAAATCACTGCTGGCGGCGACGGTGAGTAAACGTTGGGGATCAACCTGCGGTGCGAAAAGAGGCCGTATTTTTCTTCAACCAGAAGCGAAGGATAAGACTCGACCCGCTGCAAGAACCACCCGGCAAGCAGACCTTTCTTCCATCACCTGGCGACTCTTTCAAAGCGGCCCCATTGCGGGGCCACCTCTGTTCAGGACGCGGGTTTCTCGCCATACCAACGTGGCGTATACACCCATTCGCCGCCCCCGGCCCGTGGGAATACACAGGTGGTGGACGAACCGATCAGCACCATCGTGCGCATGTCCACCTGCTCCGGGGTCAGTTGCCCCAGGGTGGTGACTCGCAGGGTCTGGCCCGGCCGACCGATATCGCGGCCCAACACCACGGGCGTCTCGGCCGTGCGGTGCTGCGCGACGATCTCCAGGGCGCGCCCCAACTGCCAGGGCCGAGCACGGGAAATCGGGTTGTAGAACGCCAGCGCCAGGTCGGCCTGGGAAGCCAGGTCCAGGCGCTTCTCGATGATCGACCAGGGCTTGAGGTTGTCCGACAGCGACATCACGCAGAAGTCATGCCCCAGCGGCGCCCCCGCCTGCGCCGCCGTGGCGAGGGATGCCGACACACCCGGCAGGATTTCCAGCTCGACCTGATGCCAGGCCGGGTCGCTGGACTCGTGCAAGGCTTCGATCACCGCAGCGGCCATGGCGAATACGCCTGGGTCACCCGAAGACACCACCACCACCGAACGCCCCTGCGCCGCCAGCTCAAAGGCGTGACGGGCGCGCTGCATCTCTTCGCGGTTGTCGGTGCAGTGCTGGATTTGGTCCGGGCGGAACGGCCCGGCCATGCGCACATAGGTTTCGTAACCCAGCACGTCGGTGCAGCGGGCCAGTTCAGCCTTTACCGCTGGCACCATCAGTTCGGCAGCGCCGGGGCCCAAACCGATGACCGCCAGGCGGCCACGGGGACGACCGACCAGGGACAGGTCCAGCGGTGCATCGGCCACCGTGATGGCGATGTCCGTTTGGGTCGCCAAACTGGCGAAGCGCAACGGTACGCCCAACTCGATTGAAGCTTCATGCAGCGACGAATCGGCCATCTCGGTTTCAGACGCCAGCAAACACGCCAGGGACTGCACGGCGAGCCCTGCATCCTGCAACGCTGCACGAATGCGTGCGGCCAGTTGCGGCCCCGACTGGCAAGTGACCAACACGTTTTTCGGATAAATCAGTAGTTCATTAGCGGCGGGCGTACGCTCGGCACTGCCGACGTGAATCGCCAGACGCGCCTGCTGGTTCTGGGGCAAGTTGGCCTGATCCAGCCATGGCGCCGCGCCTTCAATGCGTACCGATTCACCCGCCAGCAAATCGGAAACAAAGCGTTTGCCCAGTTCCAGATCCCCGAGCTGATAACCGCTGGGCGGGTTGAGCAGGCAGGTGCCGAAACGCAGTTCGCCACTGGTGGTGATCGCAGCGGCAACGCCCAAGGCGGCGGCGATTTCCCGCGCCATTACGTTCACACCCCCCAGGCCACCGAGCAGCGGCACCACCGCGCTGCCGTCTTCGGCAACCGCCAGCACGGCAGGCTCGACGCCCTTCTCCAGCAGCAGCGGCGCCAGGGTGCGGATCACAATTCCGGCCGCGCACAGGGCGATGATCGGCGTGCCCTGTTGATACAACTGGCGCACGCTGGCAGCGAATTCGTTATAGGCCTGATCCGCACCTTCAACCCGTCCGGCCAGGCCGTGGATCAGTGCGTCGGGATACACCTGCTGGATAGCCCGAGCAGTGGCGAGACTGCCCTGCCCCAGAATGACAATCGCGGGAGCCGTCATCAGCCTTGCCACCTTTCACCAGGAACGATGATCAGCGAGAAATACGGCGAGGACGTTGGATCGACCTGGTCCAGAGCGACGATTTTCTGATTGGCCATGGTCGCGCGCTCGACATACAACGCCCGGCTCGCCAGCCCCAACTCTTCCAATACCTGACGCACCTTGGTGAAGTTGCGGCCCAGCTTCATGATCACCGCCGCGTCTGCATCCGCCAGGCGACGCTTGAGTTCGTCATGGGGCAATACGCCAGAGAGCACCGACAGGCTCTGGTTGCGATACACCAGCGGCGCACCCAGCACGGACGCCCCGCCGAGCATCGAGCATACGCCCGGGATCACCTGAGCTTCATAACGCTCGGCCAGGCGGTCGTGCAAATACATGTAGGAGCCGTAGAAGAACGGGTCGCCTTCGCAGATCACCGCCACATCGCGCCCGGCATCCAGGTGTGCGGCAACGTCGACGCTGGCGGTGTCGTAGAAATCACTGATCACTTGCTCGTAGGACAGCGGCGCGGGCAGCACTTCAGTGGTCACCGGGTAAACCAGCGGCATCAGGGTTTGCTGGGGCACCAAATGGTCTTCGATGATGCCGAAGGCATTGCCCTTCTTGCCCTTGGCCACGAAGTACGCCACCACCGGCGACTCGCGCAGCAGGCGCAGGGCTTTCAGGGTAATCAGTTCCGGGTCACCGGGGCCTACGCCCAGGCCAATCAAACGTCCGCGTGCCGGCATTATTCGACCTCCGTGGCCAAGGCGTTGACCGCGGCGGCGGCCATCGCACTGCCGCCCAGGCGGCCCTGCATGATCACGAACGGGACGCCGCGGCTGTCTGCCGCCAGCATCGCCTTGGATTCGGCGGCGCCGACAAAGCCCACCGGAAAACCGAGAATCAGCGCGGGCTTTGGCGCGCCGGCGTCGAGCATTTCCAACAGGTAGAACAGCGCTGTCGGCGCATTGCCGATCACCACCACGCTGCCTTCCAGGTGCGGGCGCCACAGCTCCAGGGCGGCGGCGGAACGGGTGTTGCCCAGCTCGCGGGCCAACGCCGGCACGCTGTCATCGCGCAGGGTGCAGATCACCTGATTGTTGGCCGGCAGGCGCGTACGGGTCACGCCTTCGGAAACCATCCGCGCATCACACAGGATCGGCGCGCCGGCGGCCAGGGCTTCGCGCCCGGCCTTGCCGGCACCTTCGGAAAATTGCAGGCCGTCGATCGCGTCGACCATGCCGCAGGCATGAATCACCCGCACGGCGAGTTTTTCCAGGTCGGCAGGAATGCGATCCAGCTTGGCTTCTGCGCGAATGATCGCGAAGGAGTTGCGATAGATCTCCTGACCGTCGCGGATGTAATCAATCATCGGTGTTGCTCCGTGGGTGGGCGCGCAGCAAGGCGCCCGCCGCTTCAATAGAAAGAGTGCGCGCGTTCAGGCGGCCGAAACCGGGCTGGCCTGCGTCGCGGAAATAGAGGTCGTAGTGGCCGGGGCTTACCGCCAGCAAGGTGACGGGCGCGGTGTGTGCGGCGGCGCAGGAACGTGGGCAACCGGACAGGTGCACGCTGTGGCCGGGAGCGAGCGTTGCCAATTGCAGGGCGTCGGCCTTGGTGTCGGCCAGGCCTTTGGCGCATCCGCTGGAGCCGGTGCAGGCGATCAGGCGCGCCAGGGGTTGGTCCACCGAGCACAAAAAGCCAAGCCGTTCGAGGCGTTCAATGACAGCCGTCGCGTCACGGATATTGGGCAGCAGCAGGCCCTGCCATGGCGTGACACGCAGGGTGGCGTCGCCATGATCGACGGCCAGCTGCGCGGCGCCCCTGAGCATCGCCGAATCCAGGCGGCCCAAGGGTGCGACGGCGGCGACGTAGTACTGGTTTTTTTGGCGCTGTGGATAACTTCCCAGGTGCAGCGGCGCGGGGTTGGAATGGCGTGAAAAGCCGTCAACCGGCTGCAAGGGCAGGTTTAGCTGCCGCAGAAAGTTATCCACAGACGTTTCAGCCAGCAGGTGGCGCATGCGGGTTTGATCGGGCCGGGCCAGTTCAAGGAACAGCTCCAGAACCGCCACCACCAGTGCATGCCCTTGCGCCAAAGGCACGGCGGCCAATGGCGCGTCCTGCGCCGGGCAGCCTGCCAGGCCGAATGCCAACAGCGTCTGGCCATTGGCGTCGAACGCCGACAACCACAGGTCGTGATGATGCTCGAGCATCGCCAGGGCTTCACCGCCGTCCAGTTGCACGGCGAACTTGGCTGACAGCTCATGGAAACGCGGGTGGGTTTCCAGTGTGGTGAGGATTTCGTCGGCCAGCGGCCGCGTGTCGAACAGCATCTCGCAGTCGATACCGGCGCTGGGGCTGAGCATCAGGTTGCGCACATCGTCACCGGCGGCGCTTCTGGGCCCAAGGTCAGCGGCCAGCAAGGCGGCGATCAATGCGTCCTGTTCGGCACCTATTCCGCGAATCTGCAGGTTGGCGCGGTTGGTCGCCTCGATCACGCCGCCGGCATGGGCCTGGGCCGCATCGGCCACGGCAAGGGCCTGCTCGGCGAGGATCGAACCACCGGCCAACTTGATCCGGCAAATCCCGCCGTCCAACGCCTGGACAATACGCAGCAACCCCGGACAGGCCGAGGGACGCAAGGTATTGGACGGTGGTATTGGTTTCACAGGGCTACCGGTTCACGGGTAAAGGCGCGGTATTATGCCTGCTTTGTCCGGCGGCATGAAAAGCCTGCCCGTCGGATGTCGTTCAAGGAATTCATATGTCGCCCTGGCTGACGGTAGTAGGCATCGGTGAAGACGGCTTCAAGGGCCTGGGCAGAAACGCCCGGCACGCCCTGTTGCGCGCCTCGCGCATTGTTGGCGGCCAGCGCCAGCTGGACTTGTTGCCGGTATGTATCCGTGGCGAACGCCAGCTGTGGCCAAGCCCGTTTTCCCTGGAACCGGTGCTGGCCAGGCGCGGTGAAGCGGTGTGCGTGCTGGCCAGCGGCGATCCGATGTTCTATGGCGTGGGCGCGAGCCTGGCGCGGCAGGTGCCCGCCGATGAGCTGCTGATTCTGCCGGCGCCTTCGTCGGTGTCATTGGCGGCGGCGCGTTTGGGCTGGCCGTTGCAGGACGTAGTGACGCTGTCGGTGGTTGCCCGGCCGTTGGCGGCGCTGAATGCGCACCTGGCCAGCGGCGTGCGTTTACTGGTGCTGAGCAATGACGGCCAGAGCCCGGCGGCGATGGCGGCGCAGTTGGCTGAGCGTGGCTTTGGCGCAAGTCGTCTGAGGGTGTTTGAACACCTCGGCGGGCCGGATGAGCGGCGCATCGACGGCATCGCCCGGGATTGGCCAGGTGAACCGATTGCCGCGTTGAATCTGATGGCCATCGACTGCATGGCCGACGCCAACACAGCCCGCCTGTCACGCCTGGCGGGGCTGCCGGACTCGGCCTTCAAGCACGATGGCCAATTGACCAAACGTGACGTGCGCGCCATGACCCTCGCCCGCCTCGCGCCGATGCCCGGCGAACTGCTGTGGGATGTCGGCGCGGGCAGCGGCTCCATCGGGATCGAATGGATGCGCGCCCACTCCAGTTGCCGCGCGCTGGCGATCGAAGCCGATGAAGGTCGGCAACTGTTGATCGAACACAACCGCGACGCCCTTGGCGTCCCCGGCCTGCAACTGATTCGCGGCACGGCACCCCACGCACTGAACGGGCTGGAAGCGCCCGACGCCATCTTCATCGGCGGCGGCGTCACCCGCGACGGCGTGCTCGACACCTGTTGGCAACACCTGCGCCCCGGCGGTCGGCTGGTGGCCAACGCCGTGACCCTGCAAAGTGAAATGACCCTGATGGCCTGGCGCGAACAACACGGCGGCGAACTGACCCGCATTCATGTGGCCCAGGCCCAGCCACTGGGGGACTTTGATACCTGGCGCCAGGCGCTGCCGATCACCCTGCTGGAAGTGATCAAGCCGCTATGAAACGCATCCTGCTGCTGGGCGGCGTGACGGAAGCCCTGGCCATTGCCCGCACACTGGGGCCGGAGCATATCTACAGCCTGGCGGGTGTTGGTCGGGTGCCGACCGACCTTACTTGTGAAGTGCGCGTCGGCGGCTATGGCGGCGCTGATGGCCTGGCGCAGTTTATTCGCGACGAAGGCATCGAACGGGTGGTGGACGCGACTCATCCGTATGCCGCGCAGATCAGCGCCAACGCGGCCCGCGCCGCTGGTGTGTGCGGCATTTCCTGCTGGGCCCTGCGCCGCCCGGCATGGCAGCCACAGGCCGGTGATGACTGGCGCGAGGTCAGTGACTGGGCGGAGTTGATCAAAGCCTTGAAACCCTTCAAGCGGCCGCTGTTCACCCTGGGCCGCGAACCGTTGCAGCACCTCGACGAAATCCCCGCCGAGCAGTTCTGGACGCTGCGCGCGCTGGACGTATATCCGAGCAATGAACGTTGTGAAGTGATCGGTGCCCGTGGACCGTTTTTGATCGAGGATGAGCGGGCGTTGTTTGAGCGCCGGCAGATTGATGTACTGATCAGCAAGAACAGCGGCAGCAGCGCCACGGAGCCAAAGCTGGAAGTGGCGCGGGAGCGTGGGGTGCCGGTGCTGGTGTTGAAGCGGCCGGTGTTGCCGGAGGTGGACCGGGAGTTCACGACCGTCAACTCGGTACTGCAAGCATTACAGTCGTTATGACCTGATACGAACAAACGCCAAGTCGCAACTCAGCGCGTTGGCCGAGGCCAGTGCTTCAATAAGGTTGATCAACAGGTCTTCGGTGCAGATTCCATCGGCTACAGGCACTGACTGAAACGGGCGTCCTCAGGACGCCCGTTTGCTTTTAAGCTTGAGGCTTGAAGCCTGCAGCTGTTTTTTCTATCACCTCCCAATCAATTACCGGCTTATGCGCTCGTGACAGCAGGGTGTAGACCGACGGCAACACGAACAGCGTAAACAAGGTGCCCACCAGCATCCCGATAACGATCACAAGCCCCAGGCCAAATCGACTGCTGGCGCCGGCGCCGGACGAGAACAGCATCGGCACCAGGCCAACCACCATCGCGGCGGTGGTCATCAGGATCGGGCGTAGACGAATTCGCGCCGCGCGAATGATCGCCTGAGCCGGTGTGCAGCGGTATAGCAGCTGTAACTCGTTGGCGAACTCGACCATCAGGATCCCGTGTTTGCTGATCAGTCCGATCAACGTCACCAAGCCAATCTGCGTGTAGATGTTGATCGTGGCCAAACCCAGGGCCAGCGGGATCAACGCGCCGCAGATCGACAGCGGCACCGTGATCAGGATGATCAGCGGATCGGTCAGGCTTTCATACTGCGCGGCCAGCACCATATAGATCACGATCAGCGCAAACAGGAACGTCAGCATCAACGCATTGCCTTCGTGAATGAACTGGCGCGAATCGGCCTGCCAGTCATGGCTGAAGCTGGCCGGCAGCTGTTGGCTGTGCGCCTGCAAAAACGCCACCGCCTGACCCAGGCTGACCCCCGGCGCCGGGATGCCCTGGAAGGTCGCGCTGTTCTGCTGATTGAACTGCTTGAGCTTGTTCGGCTCGATCACGCTGTGCAGGCTGACCACGGTCGACAGCGGCACCTGCTGGCCGGCGTCGGTATCGAGGTAGAAGGCATTCAGGTCCTGGGGCGTGAGGCGGCGCGACGCCTGGCTCTGGGGGATCACATCATAAGAACGGCCCTGCAAGGCGAAGCGGTTGGTGTAATTTTCGCCGATCAACACCGCCAGGGTGCTGCCGATGTCCTGCATGCGGATCCCCAGGCTGTTGGCCTTGCTGCGGTCGATGCGCACCTGGGTCACCGGGTTGTTGAAGGCCAGGTCACTATCGACCACCGCAAACAGGCCGCTGGCCCGTGCCTGGGTCTTCAGCTCTTCCATGGCCTGGTACAACGAGCGGTAGTCCTCGGTGCTGCGCATCACCAGTTGTACCGGCAAACCGCCGGTCGAAGCGGGCAGTGGCGGCAACTGGAACACAAAGATCGAGTTGCCCTCCACCGCATCCACGCTCTGTTGCAGTTCGGCCTGGATACTCGCGGCGCTGCGTGAACGTTGCGACCACTCGCTGAAGTTGACGCCCGCGAAGCTGGCCGCCACCCCGTCGTTGCCATTGATGATCCAGGTACTGACGGTCTCCGGCAGTTGGCCGAGAATCTCGCTCAACTGATAGGCATAGCGCTCCACGTAATCGAGGTTGGCGTGTTGCGGTGACTTGATCGCCAGCAGCAGGTTGCCCTGGTCCTCATTCGGCGCCAGTTCCTTGCTGGCCTGCCCGTACAGCCAGGGCAGACTGATCAGCACCAGTGCGCCCAGCAGCAGGATCAGCCCTCGCCTGCGCAACGAGCCGAGCAGCGCGCGCTGGTAGAGGCGCGCCAGACGCTGGAAGAAGCGCTCGGCCAGGCGGCTCATGCGCCCTTCGTGCTCCTGGCTGGGCAGCAGCTTGGCGCACATCACCGGGGTCAGGGTCAGGGCGATGACCCCGGAGACCAGCACCGCGCCGGCCAGGGTCAGGGCAAACTCCTTGAACAACGCACCGGTCAGGCCGTTCATCAGTCCGATGGGCATATAGACGGCGGCCAGGGTGATGGTCATGGCGATCACCGGCGAGGCAATTTCCCGTGCGCCGAACAGCGCGGCTTGCAGGGCCGTGCGGCCTTCCTTGAGATGACGGTGGATGTTCTCCATCACCACGATGGCGTCATCCACCACCAGGCCGATGGCCAGCACCATCGCCAGCAGCGTCAGCAGGTTGATGCTGAACCCGAACAACGTCATCAGCCCCAAAGCGCCGAGCATCGATAGCGGGATGCTGACGATGGGGATGATCACGCTGCGCACCGAGCCCAGGCATAGGTAGATGATCACCACCACGATCAGGATCGCTTCGATGAGGGTCTCGATCACTTCGATGATCGACGCCTCGATAAAGTGCGCGGTCTCGAACGCCAGCGCCACCTTGACCCCCGGCGGCAAGGTTTTCTCGATGGCCGGCAGCAGGCGCTTGATATCGGCGACGATCAGCAGCGGATTGCCCTTGGGCGTTGCGTAAAGACCCAGATGTACCGCCGGCTTGGCATCCATCAAGGCACTGGTTTCATAGGCGGCCGAACCGAGCTCGACGGTGGCGATGTCGCGCAGGCGCAGCAGGTGGTCACCATTGTTGCTGATGACCATGTTGCGAAATTCATCCAGGCTGCTCAGGTCGGTATTGACCTGGATCGAGGAGATCACGTACTGGCCCTTGATCTGCCCCGGTGCTGCCTGGAAGTTATTGTCGCGGATGGCCTGTTCGACCTGAGCCGCGCTGATACCGTGGCCTGCCATGCGCTGCGGATCAAGCCACAGGCGCATAGCAAGGCGCTGGCCGCCGAAGGTCTCGACCTTGGCCACACCCTCGATGGTGGAAAACAGCGGCTGCACCACGCGACTGAGGTAATCGCTCAAGGCCGAAGCGCTGAGCGAATCACTGGAAAACCCCACATAGGCCACGGCCGTTGCGTCGCCGGCGGAGCGCTCGATCACCGGGTCGTAGGCCTGTTCCGGCAGGCGATATTTGACTTGGTTGACCTTGGCAATCACATCGCTCAGGGCCTTGGCCGAATCCTGATTAAGGGCCATGCGCAAGGTGATCTGGCTGCGTCCCTGCACCGAGGTCGAGCTGACGTAGTCCACGCCTTCCACCGAGGCCAGGGACTGGTTGATCGGCTGGGTCACAAAGCCTTGCATCAGCTCGGCGGGAGCGCCGGGATAGTCAGTGGTGACGCTGATCACCGAGCTTTCCAGCAGCGGGTACTGGCGCACGGGTAGGTCGAGGTAAGCCTTGAGGCCGGCCAGCACGATCAGCAGGCTGACCACCAGGGCCAGCACCGGGCGGCGCACAAAGAGGTCGGTGAATTTCACGGTTGCTCTCCGGACATGCTCAGCCGCGCGGGCGTGTTGGCGTCGTTCAACACCGTGCGCTCAAGGGGTTCGATGGCGGCGCCGTCGCTGAGCTTGATCTGCCCGGAAATCACCACCTGTTCACCCGGATTCAACCCCGAGTCGATCACTACCCGGCCATCCCGGCGTTCGCCGGTCTTGACCAGCACCCGCCGTGCAACCGGCGGGGTGTTGGCGTCTGGCGAGGGTTGCACCACAAACACATCTTCACCATAGGCGTTATAGGTGATCGCGGTTTCCGGCACGGTCAGGGTACTGCTCGGCAGCGGCTGGGGCAGGCGCACTTTGGCGAACATGCGCGGCAAGGCGCCGGGCGTCGGCGCTTGCAGCAGCGCCTGGACACTCAACGTGCGCGCGCGATCGAGGAACGGGTCGATGCTGCTGATGCGCGCGGTGTAGTGTTGCCCCGGCAGGGCATCGAGCTGCACGTTCACGCGGTTGCCGACCTTGAGTTGCGCCAGCGCTTGTTCCGGCACGCTGAAATTGACGTACAGGCCTTGGTCGCCGACCAGGTTGATCAGGCTGTCGCCCGGATTGACGTACTGCCCCAAGTGCACCTTGCGAATCCCCAGGGTGCCGGCAAAAGGGGCGCGAATGGTCAGTTGATCAATCTGCGCCTTGAGTTCCTGCAGGGCTCCTTGGGCCGTGGTGTACTCGGTCTGTGCATTGTCGAAGGCTTCGTGAGAGATAGCGCTGACCTTGACCAGGCTGCGCGAACGTTCCAGCTTGACCTTGGCGTTTTCCAGCTCGCTTTGCAGGCGCATCAGGCTACCGCGCTGTGGCGCGTCGTTGAGCTTGACCAGCACTTGGTCCCGCTCGACACGCTGGCCGGACTCTACCGGCAATTGCACAACGCGCCCGCCGACTTCGGCGGGCACGCTCACCTGTTGCACCGCCTCCAGTTCGCCAATGGCCTCCAGGTAGCGGGTGAACGGTGCATCGCTGACCGGCGCAATCGCGACTTTTATCGGCGCCGGGGCATAGGAGGCAACGGCCGGATGGCTCCAGCGCCATAAGCCCCAGGCCAGGGCGAGCAACAGGAGCGCGGCGATCAGCAATGCCACGGTGGTTCGGGAAACGGCACGTCCCGGAGTGCTGACGTGAGGCATAAGCTTCATTCCTTGAAGAGCAATCAGTAAATGGGCCAACAGCCCGGTGTCAGCAGTTCGACGAGGTTCGCATCCGGGTCACGGAAGTAAACGCTCGATCCGCCCTTGGGCCAGTGCGTACGCCCTTCGATGGCGATATTGGCCGCGTCCAGACGCGTCTCCCAGGTCGGCAGGTCTTCGGCATCGATGGCAAAACAGATATGAATACGCCCGCTGGCGTCGTGGGGCGGGATCTCGCCGCCGCTCAAATACTTGGTGTGCACAGAGGCGCCCCGTTTGAACAGCAAGAGAGTATTCTGTTGGCCAACGTTGAACGCGACGAGCACGCTGCTCTCAACCATCACTTCCAGTTGCAGGTGCTGGCTGTAAAACGCTTTGGCGCGCTCAAGGTCATCCACGTACAGCGCGGTCTCAATAATTCGTTTGATTTGAGGCATGTTTTGCTCCTTTTTAAAGGGTTGCTCCCTGAAATGGAATTCATCGCATGGTCACCGTCTTACTGCGCAACATCGATTTGAATCTGTTGGTGGTGCTCCATGCACTGCTGACCGAAAAACACGTCACCCGCACGGGGGAGCGGCTGAATTTGAGCCAGCCGGCTATCAGTCATTCCCTGAGTAAGTTGCGAGTGCTGCTGGACGATCCGATCCTGATCCGCAAGGGCAATGAGGTGATGCTTAGCGCCATGGCGCAAAACATCCAGGACCCGCTGCGCGAGATTCTCAGCCAGATTGAAACGCTGTTCGGCAAGTCCATCGACTTCGACGCGGCCCGCTCTCAACGCACCTTCCAGTTGGCGATGTCGGATTATGGCGCGGCGATTATCTTGCCCAAATTGCTGGTGAGACTGCGTCGAGAGGCGCCGAACACCACCCTGGTGGTGACCCAGGGCAGCCGGCACGGGATGTTCGAGCAAGTGGCGCAGGGCAAGATCGACCTGGCCCTGGGAGTGTTCCCCAGCCTGACGCCCGATGTGTCGATGGAAGTGTTGTTCGAGGAAAGCTTTTCCTGCCTGCTCGACCGGCGGACCTTGTCCAAGGAAGGCATGCTGGACCTGGAGAGCTACCTGGAGCGCCCGCATATCCAGGTGTCCATGGACGGTGGCGCCAATGGCGAAGTCGACAGCGTGTTGCGCGCCGAGGGCTTGCGCCGTCGTATCGCCGTGAGCGTGCCGCACTGGCGCACCGCGCCAAGCCTGTTGCACAACACTGACCTGATCCTCACCGTCGCGACGCGAACCCTGGAGGACACCCTGCTTAACCCGGACCTGGTGCAATTGCCGCCACCGTTCAGCATTCCGCGCTTTCCGTTTGTGCAGATCTGGCACCAGCGTTTCTGTGACGATCCGGCACATGCGTGGTTGCGCGATCAAGTCAAGCAAGTGGTGGCTCATACCGTACTGGTCGATTGATCGGGGCGCAGGCGTAAACGCAGGTCTTGCCCCAGTTGGGTGACGTCGTACAGGGCAAAGTCCAGTGAGTGCGTCAGGTGTTCCAGCTCCGGCAAATGCACCAATGGCCGTGCCAGGTCGCCGAGCAGACGCGGTGCCACGTACAGCAGCAACTCGTCGACCAGGCCTGCGCGCAACAGGTTGCCGGCCAGTGTCGGGCCGGCTTCCACCATGACGTCATGCAGGCCGCGCTCGCTCAGGTGAGCCATCAGGGCATGCAGATCCAGACCCTGCTGATTGCCCGGCAGGCCGAGCAGGCGTTCGCCGTTGGCGTCTTGCGGTACATGGCGCTCGTGCATTACATGCAGGCTTGGCGCCCGGTCGTCGAACACCTGTGCGGTCTGCGGCACGCGCGCCTGACTGTCGAGGATGACCCGTACTGGCGCGATGGCCTCGGCGGACGCCATTTCACGCACGGTCAGCGAGGGGTTATCCGCCAGCACGGTGCCGCTACCGGTCAGGATCGCCGCACTGCGCGCGCGCCAGTACTGCACATCGGCGCGCGCCCGGGCGCCGGTGATCCACTGCGAACTGCCATTGTTCAGCGCGGTGCGGCCGTCCAGGCTCATGCCCATCTTCAACTGCACCCAGGGCCGCTTGCGCTTGACCGTGGACAAGAAACCCCGGTTCAGTTCCCACGCCGCGACGTTGAGCAAGCCGACCTTGACCTCGATCCCGGCGGCGCGAAGTTCGGCGATGCCGCGCCCGTCGACCTGCTTGAACGGGTCTTCATGGGCCACGATCACGCACGCCACGCCGGCCTCGATCAGCGCTTGATGGCAGGCCCCCGTACGGCCGACATGGCTGCACGGTTCGAGCGTCACATAAGCGGTGGCTCCCTTGGCCAGGGAGCCGGCCTGGCGCAGGGCAAACACTTCGGCGTGCGGGCCACCCGCACGCCGATGCCAGCCCTCACCCACGATATGCGTACCGTGGGCGATGACACACCCGACCCGAGGATTGGGCCAGGTGGAGTGACTGCCGCGCTCGGCCAACGACAATGCATGCTGCATATGTTGAAAGTCGATTTCGCTGAAGTGGGTCATGGGCGCGTTTGCCGTGCCGACGCCTGGGCGCTGATCGGGTAGATGCGGCCATCATAGGCACTGGCGAGGAAGCCGCTGCCTTCGGCGTCGTGGGTCAGGCAGGAGATACCGCTGGCGGTAATCTTCTCCACCTTTGCCCAACTGCGCTTGGCCAGGTCGAACACGGCCACGGTACCGCCGTAGCTGCCCGTGGCGATCATCTTGCGGTCCTTGGAGATGGCGATGCACTTGATCGAGTGGCTGTGGGGTGTGTCATAGACTTCGCTGTTGCCGGCCTGCCACAGGCGCAGCTTGAGGTCCCGACCGATGCTGGCAAAGCCGCCCTGGATCTGTGTGCAACCGTTGGAAATGCGGTCGTGGGCTTTATCGAGGTAGGTCTCAAGCTCGAAGTCGGCAATGCGGAAAAACGCCGCCGCCGCCGTCGCGCACACGCTGAACAAATACTGTTCATCCGCCGCGATGCCTTTGATCGCATTTTCATGCATGCGCACTTCGCGCAGGAACTGCGGCTGCTGATCCTTCAGGTTGAAGATCAAGGCTTCACCGGTGTAGGTACCAATCGCGGCGTGCAGCTCACCGTCCTTTTCAAAGGTCGTGCCGCAGTTGAGCGGTGAGCGGTGCTGGTAGATCACGTCGCCGGTCTTGGCGTCGAATACCGTGCCCATTTGCCCGCCGGTCAACACGCTGTCGCCGAATGGCAGCAGGAAATTGCACAGGCTGCCGGCCTTGGTGCTGGGCTGGCCATTGATCTGCAGGATGCCGGCGTCGCCGATGCTGTAAATGTCGTCGCCGACCACCGTCACCGCGTTCAGGCTGATGGCCGGCTCGATGCCGCTGACGTCCCATTGCTGGGTAGTGAAATCCCAGGTGGCGTAGGTGGAACCAAAGGTCACGAAGGCGATGCGCTGGTCACCGAGCAATGCGCAACTGCGCGGCCAGATGATGCTTGGCAGTGAGGTCTGAGCGGTTTTTTCCAGGCGGTTGTCGGCAGTCAGTTTCCATAGCATTACGCAGCGGTCGTAGCTCAGGCTGACCAGCAGGCGCTGGGCGTCGTTCCACACAATGCGTTTGATCCCGGCGGCGTGGGCCGGTTGCAGGTAGGTGCCGCTGCTGCTGATCACCGAAATCTTGCCCTCGTCGTCACCGGCAAAGATGATGCCTTCGCGGGACAAGGCCACGGTGTCGGTCTCGACACCGCCGAGGTCGATGATGTCCAGTTGCTCGCCCGAGGCGGCGTCCCAGCGGCGGATCGAACCGTCATCGCTGCTCGACACCAGGGTCTGGCCGTCTGCGGACCAGCACACCGAGATCACATCGGCCTCATGGCCTGTCAGGATCTTCTGGGTTTGCCCACTGAGGTTGAACAGGCGGATGGTGTGGTCGCGGGAGCAAGTGGCGATGGTCTGGCCATCCGGCGAGAAGGCCGCCATTTCGATGTCGTCATCGTGGCCGACCAGCACGCTCTTCAGGCGCAGCGAAGGAATTTCCCAGACGCGGGCGGTGTAGTCGCTGCTGGCACTGACCAGCAACGTGCCGCTGGCGTTGAACGCGCATTGGTTGGCCAGGTGGTCGTGGAGTACGCGCTGGATCGGGGTTTTGGTTTTTGCGTCCCAGAGGATGACCTGGTTGTCATAGCCAGCGGTGGCGACGTAGGTATCGTTGAACGTTGCAATACCGCTGATAGGGCCAAAATGTCTCATGCGTCATTATCCTTAATGTTGAGGTTGGCTTATTGCGGGCGACCTGAATGATTCGGCCGCGCAAGCGAGTTATTTCACCAGCTTGATCACGTGATTTTTTTTATCGACTTTGGCTTGCAGGTAATGGGTGTTATGGCGCGTGACAAATACGCCGGTGGGAATGACTTTATCGACGATAATGCCGTTATCAACCAAGGCCTGAACTTTTTCCGGATTATTAGTTATCAATTGGCAACGCTTGATATCCAACGCTTTTAACATGCCGGCGGCCATGGAAAAGTCGCGATCATCTTCGGGGAAGTTAAGGTGTGCATTCGCCTCGAAGGTATCCATGCCAGAATCTTGCAGGCGGTAAGCATCCAACTTTGCATATAAGCCAATACCGCGACCTTCTTGGCGCAGGTAAATCAAATAGCCACCAACTTCTCGCATACGGTCGATGGACTCATTTAATTGAGGGCCACAATCACAGCGCTGTGAACTGAATACGTCACCCGTCAGGCATTCGGAATGAATCCGCACTAACGGACTGACCGGATTAGCCGGCCCCAGTTTAATGACAATATGTTCGAGGGCGGTTTCCAATCCACTGAACGTATAAAAAGTACCGGGATGCGACGTGTCATCCAAGGGAATATCAACGTGATTGCGTACGCTTAGGCGGGTCATTTGCGGTTCCTTCCATGCTGAATGATTAACGCGTTTTTGTTTGAATTTATTCGTTGTAAAACAGCGAGGGGTCTACAGGGTCTTGGCGAGGCGAAAACCCATTACATAAATCTGTCGCGGGTATTTGCCGTGGCGTCGGCAATTGCGAGTCAGGTCGCGAAAGCGGGTGAAGCTGCCGCCGCGGGCGATCCGATGGTTGCCGACCACGGTGACCAGGTCGTCGGTGATAGCCGTGCCGCCTGGGTAGGGGGCATAGTCATCGCTGACGTACTCTTCGACGTTGCCGGCCATGTCCAGGCAGCCAAAGGGCGAGGCGCCTTCGATCAACAAGCCGACCGGGGTGGTGTCGAACAGGCCCATTTCGGCGGTGTTGGCGTGCTGCGGCAGAAAGGTCGGGCCCCAGGGGTATTCGAGGTTTTCCGGGCCGGCCGCGGCGTATTCCCATTCGGCTTCGGTGGGCAGGCGGAAGGCCTGGCCACTGGCTGCGCTGAGCCAGGCGGCGTAGGCGTCGGCGTCTTCGGCGGTGATGCCGAACACCGGGTGATTGGCGCGCGCGTTGGGATATTGGCCGAACGCCCAGCTTTCGGGAATCCGCGCCTGGCCCGAGGCTTCGAGGAAGGCGCGGTATTCGAGGTTGGTCACCGGGTATTTGCCAATGGCGTAGGGTTGCAGGTGTACCGGATGTCGCGGTACTTCCTTGGCGATCCAGTCGCGGTCCAGGCCGAGGCCCTGCAGGTCGTGCATGACTTGATCCACCGCCGATTCTGGCAGGCCGATTTCGACCTGGCCGCCACTGATGTGAATCATTGCCGGGTTGAGCACGTCGAGCCGTGGGTCCATGGTCAGGGCCAGCAGTTGGGCGGCGGCATAGCGCCAGGCCAGTGGCGAGACCGGGTTTTCCACGCGTTCAGCCAACTGTTCGATGGACTCTTCCGAGACCTGGCGCCAGGCGGCCAGGGGCAGCTTCAGGTTAAGCGCGTCCTGGAAGTGCTCAGGCAGGCCCATCAAAAATCGGTCGGTCATCTCGGCGGTCAGGGGGCCGTCGAACACCGGCCAATGGTTGAAACCCTTGGAAGTCATAACGCTTGGTTTCCTGCTGCTGTAAAGAAAAGGCACGCGCACCCAGGTGCCGCGTGCCCGGCTTTCATAGGGTGCAGATCAGCCCGGTTTGCAGGCAGTTGCGCTCGAAATCATCCCAATAGCCTTTAGGATGTTTGGCCCGCTCGGCTTCGGAGATGAGGGGTTTTTGCCATTGCAGACGCGAGAAGCCGGCCTTCATGATCGCCAGTTCATAACGCTCACGGCTCCAGCGATGAAAGGTAAAGGCGCTGGGCGGCTGGGTGACGAATTCAGCGTGGTGGCGAAAGCCGCCTTCGTGGGCTTCTTCGGTCAGCACATGCACGCCGTACTTGGTGAAGTTGCCGCGTTGCAGTTGGAACGTCGGCTCCACGGTGTAGGCCACGACGCGGCCGCCAGGGGCGAGATTCTTGGCCACCACTTGGAACATCTTGTCCAGTTTTGCCGGCGAGTCGGCGTAGTTGAACAGCCAGGCGGCGGTCACCAGGTCGAATTTGCCGAGGATGCCCAGGTCGCAGATATCGCTGACGTGGAACTCGATCGCTTCCTGGTTACGCGCCGATTCCTTGCGAGCCAGGTCAATCATCGAGGCGGAAATATCCACCCCGACCACTTTGCTTGCGCCCTGGCGATACAATTCACGGCCAAAGAAGCCGAAGCCGCAGGCCAGGTCCAGTACGGATTTGCCTTTGACATCACCGACCATATGGAAAAACGTCGCGGTTTCTACTGAGCGCTGGGAAGCCGTGTCCGTGAACGCCTCGAAGCGTTCGCCAATGGCGTCATACGTAGCAGTTGCAGATTGGTTAGTCATTGCCTCACCTTTTTAAAAATAATAGCTGTCGTCAATCCCTGACTCGGGAACATGAAGAAGTCTTCTGTTTCGGTGACCCCGTCGTTTGCTTTCAAGTGCGCGTAGTAATAAGAAAACCTCCAATGACGACGATTACGCCGACCAGTTTATTAATATTAAGAGACTGCTTGGGAAAGCCGATCAGGCCAAAATAGTCAATCGCGATTGAAACGATAAGCTGGCCGACCAATACCGCCATGATGAAGTTCAGCGCGCCGAGCCGGGGGGCCATCAATAAGGCGACGGTGATGTAAAACACACCCGCGACACCGCCCATCCAAATCCACCACGGACCTTCTTGTACCGCCGACAAGTTCGGACGGGGTGCTTTTACAACAATGATGACAACGATGAGAACGACCAGGCTGACCAACAAGGAAACTGCGGTTGCCCACAAAGGGTGGCCCAGGAGACTGCCTAATTTTGCGTTAGTCCCGGCTTGCAAGGGCACTGCGAAGCCGGCGAATAAGCTGAGCAGGACAAACATCAGTAAGGTCATGGAGTGTACTTTCCTTTTTTTTGAAGTTTTACGGTGATCGGTTTGTCGGCGCCAATTCTTTGTTTTGATGAGTTGTATTCGTCGCACTGATCAGCCGGAAATTTCTGCGGATGACCTCCACATTCGAATCGGGCACAGCGTTCAGCTGTCGCACTGAACATTGCAGCCCATTTGAAAAAAATGGAAATCCTTGATTCCCGTCTATCCTGAATCCAGCACTGCGACACCAAACCACACCGCTCCTTTTTACTTATCCCCCCCGATCAGGCTAAATACCCACCTGATCGCTTAACCCTACGGATTGTCCGCCATGGCCCGTCAACGCTTTGCATTTGCCTGGATCGCCTGCTTTGCAGTGCTGTTCAATGCGTTTGCCATGCCGATGGCCGGGGCGATGCAACGTTCGAACAATGCCCTCGACCAACTGCTCTGGGGCAGTTTCTGCTCCTCCAATGGCACGAAACTGACAGCCATTGCCCTGGGCAAGCTGGAGATTCCGGCGCCGCAGCAGGACGATCACTCCACCATGCAGCATTGCTGGTGTTGCTCGGGCTCGGCGCCTCTGGTCGCGCTGCCCGGGCACACACCAAGCCTGTTCTTTGCTCGTTTCGACGCGGTGCAAGACTTGCCACCGCCGTCATTGCAATCCCCCACCCCGCGCCAGCAATGGCCGAGCCTTAACCCCCGCGCTTCTCCAACGGTCTGATTTCTTCGCAAGTGAACTGCGTTTAGAACCGTTCTGGAGAACTGCCATGCTCAAATCTTCCCTGCTTCTGGCTGCGTTGTTGCTGCCGGTGTGTGCTGCTGCCAATGCCGAAGACTTCAAGGTCGGCGAACTGGTGGTCAGCGAACCCTGGTCCCAGGAACTGCCGCCCAACGCGCCAACCGTCGCGGCGTATTTCGTGATTCATAACCAGGGCGAAAACGCTGACCGGCTGCTCAGCGTCGACACGCCCGTGGCCGCCAAGGCCGAGCTGCATGAGCATGTGATGCAGGGCGATCTGATGAAGATGCAGCAGGTGACCAGCGTCGCGGTGCCGGCCAAAGGCGACCTGACGTTCGCCCCCATGGCCTACCACGTGATGCTGCTGGACCTGAAGGACCGTAGCGCATTGCGTGACGGCCAGCATTTCCCGCTGACCCTGAATTTTGAAAAGGCCGGGCCGGTGAAGGTGGAAGTGTCGGTGCAGAAGCAACCGCCCATGGCCGGCCACGAGCACATGCACGCCCAATAGATAACGCTTGATGGGCGCCCCACGCGCCAGGTTGTCCCCGCACCGCCGTAAGCCTGTGAGCCTTATGCGCGGCAGCTGGATCAGCCTGTTCGCCATGCTGATGATCTTTATCGGTCCGCTGATTTCCCAAGCGATGCCGATGGATCATCACGCCGGTATGTCCATGGAAATATCCATGGACGCGCCGAGCTGCCATGGCGACGCATCGCCTGCGACCGACCACAACAAGGCCCCCGACGAACACCACGTGCTCTGGGAAAAGTGCGGCTATTGCAGCCTGCTTTTCAGTTGCCCGGCGCTGCCGGGCAGTGTGTCGTTTGTCACCCTTGGCAGCCCGCCACCCGCCAATGCCCTCACCCCCGCCCCACGACTGGGGCATGCCCGGCAAACCGTGTTCCCCGGTGCCCGCAGCCGCGCCCCGCCCATCATCGCGTAAGCACTTCACCGTTACTTCACCCCGGCCGACTTTAGACAGACAGCCGCAGGCTGCTGGCCGTGTTGTTTACGAATGACTGATGGAATTTTTCATGTCCAGGTTTTCTGCTGACACCCGTTTGGGATGTACTCCCGTGTTCGCCGTTCTGTGTGGCGCGCTGCTGGTTCCACAGGTCCACGCCGACGAGCATGCCGACCAGAACGAACTGAGCCCGACGGTGATCACCGCCATTGCCCCAAGCTCACCACTGACCGTCGTCACCAACCCAAAAGACCCGCGCCAACCGGTGCCCGCCAGCGACGGCGGCGACTACCTCAAGACCATCCCCGGCTTCGCCCTGGTGCGCAACGGCGGCACCAACGGTGACCCGGTGCTGCGGGGCATGTTCGGCTCACGCCTGAACATCCTCACCAACGGTAGCATGATGCTCGGCGCCTGCCCCGGCCGGATGGACGCCCCCACCTCCTATATCTCGCCGGAAACCTACGACAAGCTGACGGTCATCAAAGGCCCGCAAACCGTGCTCTGGGGGCCGGGTGCTTCGGCGGGCACGATCCTGTTCGAACGCGAGCCCGAGCAATTCGGCGAGTTGGGCACGCGGGTCAACGCCAGCATCCTGGCGGGCTCCAACGGGCGCTTCGATAAAGTTGTCGATGCGGCAGCCGGCGGGCCGCTGGGGTATGTGCGAGTGATCGGCAACCAGGCCCACGCCGACGACTACAAGGACGGCAACAACGACACCGTTGCCTCGCGCTACGACAAATGGAACGGCGACGTGGCCGTGGGCTGGACCCCGGACGCCGACACCCTGCTGGAACTCACCGCCGGCCGTGGCGATGGCGAAGCCCGCTACGCCGGGCGTGGCATGGACGGTTCGCAGTTTTTGCGCGAGAGCCTCGGATTGCGCTTCGAGAAATCGAACATCGGCGAGGTGCTGGATAAGGTCGAGGCACAGGTCTACTACAACTACGCCGACCATGTGATGGACAACTACACCCTGCGCGTCCCCTCAGGCACCGGGATGATGGCCGGGCCCATGGCGGCCAACGTCGATCGCCGTACTCTGGGGGCCCGTATCAAGGCCACCTGGCGTTGGGCCGATGTGCAGTTGATCAGCGGCCTTGATGCGCAAACCAACGAGCACCGCCAACGCAGCGCCATGGGCGTCGACACCTATAAGGACCTGCCCCGCAGCAAGGACGCCAACTTCCACAACTACGGGGTGTTCGGCGAACTGACCTGGTACGCCGCCGACCGCGACCGCCTGATCACCGGCGCCCGCGTCGACCGCGCTTCAGCCAAGGATTTCCGGCAAACCATCAGCTCCGGGATGATGAGCAGCCCCAACCCCACCGCCGGCAACACCCGCGCCGATACCCTGCCGTCGGGCTTTGTGCGCTACGAGCACGACCTGGCCGACAGCCCGACCACCCTGTACGCCGGCCTAGGACACTCCGAACGTTTCCCGGACTACTGGGAGCTGTTTTCCCCCAACACTGGGGCGGTCGGTTCAGTGAATGCCTTTGATGGTGTGAAGCCCGAGAAAACCACCCAGCTGGATTTCGGCCTGCAATACAAATCCGCAGACCTTGACGCCTGGGCCTCGGGCTACGTCGGCCAGGTACGCGACTTCATCCTGTTCGACTACCGGCCGGGAATGATGGGCACCACTTCCCAGGCGCGCAACGTCGACGCACGAATCATGGGCGGCGAGCTGGGGGCGGCGTACAAGCTGACCGCCAACTGGAAGGCCGACGCCACCTTCGCCTACGCCTGGGGCAAGAACAGCAGCGACGGCAAACCGCTGCCGCAAATCCCGCCGCTGGATGCGCGCTTCGGGCTGACCTACAGCCAGGACGACTGGAGTGCCGGTGCCTTGTGGCGGGTGGTCGCGGCGCAAAACCGCATCGACCAGAACAAGGGCAACGTGGTCGGCAAGGACTTCGACAAGAGCTCGAGCTTTGGCGTGTTCTCGCTGAACGCGGCGTATCGCATCAACAAAAACTTCAAGGTCAGCACGGGCGTCGACAACCTGTTCGGCAAGGCGTACGCCGAGCACCTGAACCTGGCCGGCAACGCCGGGTTCGGCTACCCGGCCAATGACCCGCAAGCCATCAAGGAACCCGGGCGTACGCTCTGGACCAAGGTGGACATGAGCTTCTAAGAGCATCGCAGGCAAGCCAGCTCCCACAGTGGAAATGCATTCCCCTGTGGGAACTGGCCTGCTCGCGATGGCGTCCTCGATAACACAAAAAATCCAAGCCTTTGCGGAGCACACCCTGATGAACCCACCCAAGATTTCCTTCTACAACCTGGCCTGGCGTTGGCATTTCTACGCCGGGCTGTTTGTCGCACCCTTCATGGTGCTGCTGGCCCTGACCGGCATCATCTACCTGTTCAAACCCCAGCTCGACCCACTGATGTACGGCAACCTGCTGACGGTGCAACGCGCCGAACACGCACTGAGTGCCGACGAACAACTGCAACGCGCCCAGGCCGCCTATCCCCAAGGCAAAATCAGCAAATACCTGCCACCTGCCGACGCCACCAGCAGCGCGCAATTCGTGATGCGTAACGACGGGCACGAAGTGACTGTATTCGTCGACCCGTATAGCGGCACCGTGCTCGGTGAACAGGATTCCAAATACAATCTGCAAGCCATAGCACGTGCGCTGCATGGTGAGTTGATGATCGGCACCGTCGGCGATCGCCTGGTGGAACTGGCCGCCGGCTGGGGCGTGATGCTGGTGATCTCGGGCCTGTACTTGTGGTGGCCGCGAAACAAGTCAGCAGCGGGCATTTTGTGGCCTCGGCTGGGCAGTCGTGGCCGGCTGTTCTGGCGGGACTTGCACGCAGTCGCCGGCTTCTGGGGCGCGGCGTTCCTGCTGGTGATGCTGCTCAGCGGCATGACCTGGACCGGCTTCTGGGGCAAGCAATACGCCGAACTGTGGAATAAATTCCCGGCGGCGATGTGGAACAACGTACCGCAGTCCGACCAGCAGGCCCGCAGCCTCAACACCGCGAGCCAACAGACCGTGCCGTGGGCCATGGAAAACACGCCGATGCCGATGTCTGGCGAGCATGCCGAGCACATGAAGCACGCCGGCATGAGCCAGGGCCCAGCAGCCCCGAGTATCCGCCTGCAGCAAGTGGTCGACCTCGCCAACTCACGCAAGGTCGAGCCCGGCTACAGCGTCACCTTCCCCACCACCGCCGAAGGCGTGTTCACCCTCTCGGTGTTCGCCAATGACCCGCGCAACGACGCGACCCTGCATGTGGATCAATACACCGGCAAGGTCCTGGCCGATGTGCGCTGGGAGCACTACAACACCGTGGCGCGGGTTACCGAGTCCGGCGTGATGCTGCACGAAGGCAAGATGTTTGGCGTGGTCAATCAGATCATCGTGCTGCTGATTTGCCTGATGATCCTGCTCAGTGCCATCAGCGGTGTGGTGATCTGGTGGAAGCGCCGGCCGCAGGGTGGGCTGGGGGTTCCACCGCTGCGCCATGACCTGCCGAAATGGAAAACCGCGATGGTGATCATGCTCGGGCTGGCGATTGTCTTTCCGCTGGTGGGCGCCTCATTGATCGTGGTCTGGGCGTTGGATCGCCTGGTGCTTTCACGTCTGTTTGGCCAACGTGAATCTGCTTCAGGTTCAGCGTGAAACAGACGAGATGCCCTACCTAGAGGCGTTATGTAGTCTTACGCGGGCTTTCGCCCACATCGCACAAAGTGTTATGTTGTAACACTTAACGCGTTCCCCCACTCGCCGCGCCCAGCGGCGAGTACCGCCTCGAAGAAGCGATTTATCGTCCGATGAACAAGTACCTTGCGTCCGGCCTGTGCCTGCTCGCCCTGCAAAACACTGCCCAGGCCCTGACGCTTCCCGCCAGTGCCGTCTCCGCCCCAGCCGTCGACGACGAGCGCGTCGACCTGCAAACCCCGACCACGGCAGGTTCGCGCTTGAACCTCACAGCCCTGCAAACCCCGGGCAGCGTTGAAAGCCAGACCGGCAAGCAGATTCGCGCACGGGGCGATGCCACGGTGCAGGACGCCATTTCCCGGGCCACCGGCATCAGCCGTACCGGCACGCCGGGCGACGGCGGCACCTCGTTGTCGGCACGCGGTTTCACTGGCCAGAGTTCGGTGCTGCAACTGTACGACGGCGCCCGCATGTTCGATGGCGCCGGCACTTCCACTTTCCCGGTGGACACCTGGTCTGTGGAGCGGGTGGACATACTGCGCGGTCCGGCCTCGGTGATGTACGGCCAGGGCGCCACCGGCGCGGTGATCAACACCATCGCGAAGAAACCCTTCGAGGGCGAGATCGAGAACCATGTCCGCCTGGGCTACGGTTCCTATGACCGCCAGCAGCAAGCCCTCGACAGCGGTGGCTCGCTGACCGACACCCTGAGCTATCGCCTGAACATCAACCGCCTGCGCAGCAACGGCTTTATCGACCGTGGCGACTCCGGCAGCGACTTCGTCAGCGGCGCCCTGCGCTGGCAGCCGGCGGACAACCTGAGCTTCACCCTGGCCTCCGACTACGGCGACCAGACCCCGCAAAACGACTACGGCACACCGCTGATCAACGGCCAGTTGCACAAGGGGCTGCGGGACAAGAACTACAACGTCAGCAACGATATCCAGCACTACAACGACCAGTGGACACGCCTGACCAGCGAGTGGCAGATCAACGACAACGTTACCGCCACCAACGAACTGTCCTACCTGAAAAACCAGCGCCGCTGGCAGAACGCCGAGAGCTACAACTACGTCGACGGCGGCCTGGTGCGCCAGAGCTACCTGGGCATCAAGCACAACCAGGAACAGGTCGGCGACCGCCAGACCTTTACCTTCAAACACACCCTGTTCGGCCTCGACAGCCAGACGGTGACGGGCGTCGAGTACAACCGCATTCGCTTTCGCCTGGCCAGCAACTCGCCGTTCGATGACCTGACAAACGCCGGCCAACCAGTGGACATCAACCACCCGGTTCCGCAACCGTTTGAAAGCGCCAGCCCCTTCGTCCCGCAGTCCGTCAGCACCACCAAACAGCTGGCTGCGTTCGCCGAAAACCGCCTGCAACTGACTGATCAACTGTCGCTGATCACCGGCGTGCGCCGCGATTACGTGCACATCGACAGTGACTCCCTGGTGGATGGCAGCGACTCCAACAAGACCTTTACCGGCAACAACTGGAAAGCCGGCCTGGTCTACGCGATCACCCCGGACACCTCGGTATACGGCCAGTACGCCACCAGCACCGACGGCGTCGGCAGCCTGATTACCCTGAGCCCGAGCCAGCAGCAGTTCGGCCTGTCCACCGCCAAGCAAACCGAGATCGGCCTCAAGCAGGCGTTCTGGGACTCGCGGGGTGAATGGACGCTGGCGGCCTACCACATCGTCAAAAAGAAGCTGCTGGTGAGCATCCCAGGCACCACCCTCAAGGAACAAGTCGGCCAGCAATCCTCCAACGGCCTGGAAGCCAGCCTCGACCTGCAATTGCCGAACGCCTGGCAGTTGCAAGCCAACGCAGCCATCGTACGTGCGCAGTACGACGACTTCTCTGAAGTGGTCAACGGCCAGGCCGTGTCCCGCAACGGCAACCGCCCCACCGACGTACCGCGCCGCACCGCCAACCTGTGGCTGAGCAAGGCCATCACTGACGACGTTCGCGCCGGTGCCGGCGTGCGTTATGTAGACTCGCGTTTCGCCAACGCCGCCAACACCAGCGAAGTGCCGAGCTACACCGTGGTCGACGCCAGCGTGTCGTGGAAAGCCATGCGCAACACGACATTGGGCCTGCAATTGAATAACCTGTTTGACCGCACCTACGCCGTCAGCCAATACAATGACGGCCAGCAATGGATCCTGGGCGAGCCCAGGTCGTTCTTTGTGACGGCGGACTACACCTTCTAACTGAACGCAACACTGTCCAAATGTGAGAGCGGGCTTGCTCGCGAATGCTGTGGATCAGTAACAGATACAGTGCCTGACACACCGCTTTCGCGAGCAAGCCCGCTCCCACATTTGTCCTGTGTTGGACCTGAGAGTAAAGATGACCTCACTCAACCTCACCGACCTCGCCTGGGCCCCTCCCGGCCACGAGCACTGCCATCACCAGTTCCAACTGCGTGATGCCAGCCTGCGGGTGGGTGCCGGTGAGTTTGTCGGGCTGATCGGTCCCAACGGCAGCGGCAAGACCAGCCTGCTGCGCTGTGCCTACCGGTTCAGCAAACCGGCTGCGGGTGAGGTGCTGCTGGAACACCAGAACGTCTGGAAGCAATCCTCGAAATGGTGCGCACAACGTATCGCCGTGGTGCTCCAGGAATTTCCCGATGCGTTCGGCCTGCGGGTGGATGAAGTGGTCGCCATGGGCCGCACACCTCACAAGGGCCTGTTCGACAGCGACACCCTTGAAGACCGCAACCTGATCCGCCAGGCCCTCGAATCCGTCGGCCTGCTGGGCTTTGAAGACCACGCCTTCGCCACCCTCTCGGGGGGTGAAAAGCAGCGGGTGATCCTGGCCCGCGCCCTGGCCCAGCAACCGCAACTGCTGATCCTCGACGAACCGACCAACCACCTCGACCCGCGCTACCAGCTGCAATTGCTGCAACTGGTCAAACGCCTGAACATCGGCACCCTGGCCAGCATTCACGACCTGAACCTGGCCGCCGCGTTCTGCGATCGGCTGTACGTGATCAACCACGGGCGCATCGTCGCCAGCGGCACACCTCACGAGGTGCTGACCGCCGAATTACTGCACGAAGTGTTCGGCGTTGAAGCATTGATCGACACTCACCCCTTGTCCGGCTACCCCCGAATTACCTGGATAACCCAACCATGATCCTGCGCTCCCTGCTGTCTCTCGCGTTGCTGCTCGGCACTTCCCAGGCGTTCGCCGAAGCGACCCATTACCCGCTGAAAATCAAGAGCTGCAACCGCGAAGTGACCTTCGCCGAGGCCCCGAAACACGCGGTCAGCCACGACATCAACATGACCCAGATGATGCTCGCCCTGGGCCTCAAGTCGCACATGGCCGGCTACAGCGGCGTGACCGGCTGGAAGTCCGTGACGCCGGAAATGGCGCAGATCCTCGACGGCCTGCCGGAACTGGCGAGCAAATACCCGTCGGTGGAAACCCTGCTCAATGCCAACGTCGACTTCTTCTTCGCCGGCTGGGACTACGGCATGCGCGTCGGTGGCGACCTCACCCCGCAAACCCTGCAACCGTTGGGCATCAACGTCTATGAGCTGACCGAGTCCTGTGCCTTCGTGATGAAGCGCCCGGCGGCCACCCTGGAAGACACCTATAACGACCTGCGCAACCTGGGCAAGATCTTCGACGTGCAGGACCGCGCCAATGCGCTTATTGCACAGATGCAGGCACAGGTGGCCGAAGTGCAGAAAAGCCTGCCGGTCGACAAACCTCGCGTGTTCCTCTACGACAGCGGCGAAGACCGCGCCATGACCTCCGGCCGCCTGGGCATGCCCCAAGCGCTGATCGATGCCGCTGGCGGCCGCAACATTCTGGATGACGTGGACGCCAGCTGGACCCGGGTCAACTGGGAAACCGTGGTGGAGCGCAATCCGCAAGTCATCGTGATCGTCGACTACAGCGAAATCACCGCCGATCAAAAAGAGCAGTTCCTCCTGAACAACCCGGCGCTGCAATCGGTGGACGCGATCAAGAACCAGCGTTTTATCGTGATCCCCTACGTGCAAGCCACGCCGGGCATCGACAACGTGCTGGCGGTTGAAACCCTGGCCAAGGGGTTCCACGGCGAATGATTACCCGTCGCTACGCCCTGCTGCTGAGTGCCCTTGGCGCGTTGTTGCTGATCTCATGCGTGGTCTCGCTGGGGTTTGGCTCGGCGCGGGTGCCGGTGGACGTGGTGTGGCGGATCTTGCTGCATAAAGCCTTCGGCATGGGCGAGGTGGACTGGAGCGCCGGGCAGGAACATATCGTGTGGCTGATCCGCGTACCGCGCATGTTGCTCGGTGCCCTGGTGGGCGCCGGGCTGGCGTTGATTGGTGCGGTGTTGCAGGCGGTGACGCGCAACCCGCTGGCGGATCCGCACCTGCTGGGCGTGACCTCCGGCGCCACCCTCGGCGCGGTGATCGTGGTGTTGCATGTGGGTGAAGTGATCGGCCTGCTGACCCTGCCCATCGCGGCGTTCATCGGCGCGTTGCTGAGCATGATCGTGGTGCTGGCGGTGGCCAGTCGCAACGGTCGGCTGGAGAGTGACCGCCTGCTGCTATGCGGGGTGGCGGTGTCGTTCGTGATGATGGCGGTGGCCAATTTGCTGTTGTTCATGGGCGACCATCGCGCGGCCTCGGCGGTGATGTTCTGGATGCTCGGCGGCCTCGGGTTGGCGCGTTGGGAACTGCTGACAATTCCCTTCGCCACGGTGTTGCTGGGGCTGGTGTTGCTGTTGGGGATGGCACGCCCGTTGAACGCGCTGATGGCCGGCGAACAGACCGCCGTGACCCTGGGCCTGAACGCGCGCAATGTGCGGCTCAAGGTGTTTTTGATCGCCTCGCTGATGACCGGCGTGCTGGTGTCCATCAGCGGTTCCATCGGCTTTGTCGGGCTGATGGTGCCGCACATTGCCCGGCGTCTTGTGGGTGCCGAACACCGGCGTTTGCTGCCGGTGTGCGTACTGTTGGGCAGTGTGTTCCTGGTCTGGGTCGATGTGGCGGCCCGCACGATGATCGCCCCCGAAGACCTGCCCATCGGTGTGGCCACGGCGGCCATCGGCGGGCTGTTTTTTATCGGCTTGATGCGCCGGCGTTAAACACCCTGGTCGGCCTGCTTGAAAGCCTGCAACAAGCGCCGCGCCACCTGGCTGCGGGGTTGCCAGAAGCGGTCGGTTTCCAGGATGGTCAGCTTGCCCGAGGTCGCCAACCGACGGATCACCTCGCTGGGCTTGACCTTCATCACACCCGTGTCTTCATCGATCCAGTCATCCCGCAGCAACTGGCTTTCGTCCGCGTGATAGCTGGGCTCATAGACAATCAACGCGCCGTGCACCGGGGTGAAGTAGTAACGCGCCCCCGCGATCTTGCCCTGGCGCAGCATCTCGATGAACCCGCGAATTTCCTTCTGGGCAATGAAGTTGTGGGCCAGGCCTTCTTCGTAGCGATCCCCCAGATGCTGGCGCTCGGTGTCGAGTTTGAACAACTGCTGGACGCCCATCACCTTGTAGCCCGCCGGGTAGCGGGTCGATGTGCTGGGATAGCCGAGGTTCATGATGCCCTCGAACAGTGCCTTGTAGGCCGGTGTATCCGGCCGCAGTCCCACGGCCACCGAGGGGCCCGGGTCTGCCACCGGTTGCACGGCGATGAAGGTGTCGCTGTCGCCGTTGCCCAGCAGCGCCCCCAGCCGCGGCTGGTGCGCCAGCGGCACAACCTGTTGCCACGCCAGGCGCGCCGCATCGTCCGGGTGCGCGCACAACGGGCCAAGGGCCAGGCGGGTATCGAGCACTGCCAGTGTCGTGGCCAGGCGCTTTATGCGTGGCAACAAGGCGTCCCAGAACGGGCTGCTGTCGAGTACCCGCAGCTCGCCGGACTCCACCAGTTTCAGCACATGACTGTCGATGCTGCCACGACTGTTAAGGTGTTTCAGATACGCCGCCTGCCGACGGCTGGAATCCCAATCCGGATCGATCTGCACTGCCTGATACCGAAACAGTGAGCCATCGGGGCACGACACATACAACGCCAGGAAACGCTCGCTCTGTGCCACCCGCGAAAAGCTCAGCGCCGCCAGCACCACGGCCGGAGCCATCAGTTGCGCGTAGCCTTCGGCCTGGGGCAACTCGGGCGCCGCGCGCTGCGGGAGTCTCAGATACAGGCCTTGCAGGCTGTACCCGATGGGCAACTGGCCGCGCAGGAACGCCCGGTCGAGAGCAAAGCCCAGGTCATCCCCCTTGACCGGCGCGCAGGCGACAAAATGCCCATTGTCGGAGGACTTGAGAATCACGCCGAAGCTCAGTTCAGTGCGCGCCTGGGCGTATTGATGACCATGGCGTGCCGCGTCGTCGGCATGCTTGAACACCGGGCCCAGCTGCCGATCCGCCACGGCATGGACCGCCGTCTGCGGTGCAACATAGGCCAGGCCGGGCATCCAGCCCGGCAGCACACGCTGGGCAGTGCCCCACAACGGGCCGCCCTCCAGTACCTGCAAAGTCCCCACCCGCGCCAGCTGATTGACCAGCTCGGTGGGGCTCTTGCGGCCGCTGCGCATCTGCTGCTCGACGGCATTGCTGTAAGGGTCGTGCAGCGCCAGGCTGTTGGGGGCCAGGGAGGTTTCCAGGTGGCTGAGCAACTGTGTCGCTTCGTTGCGCTGGGCCGGGGCGAGCAAGCTCCGCTCCACGTCCTGGGTACTGAAACCGATGAGTGAGCCATCGGGCGTCAGCAGGTATTCGTGGGTCCACAGGTGGCCTGACTTCAGGGCAGTCCCCAGCACGTTGGTCGAGAACAGGTTTTGATACACCGCGTTTTCTTCAGAGGGCAACCAGAACCCCAGCACCCGGGCGGGACGTGACCGGTAGCGCGCGACCATTTTCCAGCCGGGGGCCAGCAGCGCCTGGCTGACGTCCAGGCCCGGCAGGATGACGTTCGGGTCGAAGTCTTCACTCAACACCGGCACCGCCAGGGTCGCGACAAACTTGCCGTTGCGCTGCAACACCAGCCCGCCATGCAGCGTGTCGCGCTGTGTGCCCAGCTGTTGGTGGGCGTAACGCACCGCATCGGCCTGATGACTGAACAGCGGGCTCAATGGGCGACGCATAAAGTTGGCGAAGGCGGTCCATGGGGCTTGGCTGACATCCAGCTTACCCGCCAACCCCCAGCATTCGCTCGGCACCAAAACGCTCAACCAGCTCAACTTCGCCACTTCGTTGACAAACCCGATTGCCGAGAGCTGCCCGCTGGCCATCAAGGTCTGCACGTCTTCAAAGACCCCCGACGGCTGACGCACCGGGTTGAACAGCGTCGATGACACCGGCGTTTGTACCTGCAGCAGCGCCTGGTCCAGTGTCGAGATAAACACCGGCAAGCCCGTCAGTGCGCCTGTCTCCCGTTGGCGCTTGGCCTCGACGGTGGCACTGGCCAGATCCGCCGCCGAAATAAAATGCTGTGCCAGCCAGTGTTCGGCGGTGGTCAGCCCCTGTGGCATCCAGTTGCGCCGGTAAACCAAGGCATGCAGTTGATAACCCGCCGGGTAAATGAATTCGCCGTCGTCATCCACGGCAAACACGGCGTTCAAGGCGAACAGCCCGGCCTTATCCCAGGCGGGTACAAGCTCGGAGCAGACAAAAGCGTCCTGATCGCGATGCTTGAGCATGAAACCGAAACCGGTTTGCGTCGGTGCTTCATGGTCCAGGCGCGTGTGCAGTGCCCGAGCCGCGTCAGCGGCACTGGCGCAGGCCGGACCATAGGCAACCAGCTCCGGCCGTTCGCGCCGGAGTATCGGCAGGCGTGGCTGCCAGTGCTCGGTGATCAGCCCCGGCGCGCCCCACAACGGGTTGCCCAGCACCACCCGCACACTGCCGGCCGCCGCTACTTGCCGAATCCACTCCATCGCCGTCAATGTGCCGTTGGCCAGGTTGAGGGCCGCCGGGCTGCGTTGGGGCGAGGGGTCGAGCGCCTTGAACAGGCTCGCCTGGGCGGGTGAGTCGATCAGGTCATACGCCAGCAAACAATCTTCGGCGCCCGACAGGTAGGCCACGGACACCTGCTGGCGTTTGCGGATCAGCGTGTGCACGTCCAGGGCGCTGAACATCTGCGCCTCCAGACAGGCATCGTCCCGCGACCAGCCCGGGCGCTGCAGGCGCTCGGGTTCCAGCAGCGAAACCCCTCGGCTGGAACCGTATACGGCCTTCAGCACGTGACGGGGCGGGAGCAGTGAGCGGCCCTTGACGTCCTGGGGGTAGACAACGCCCTGGGCAAAGCGCCCGGCGTCACTGGCCGGCAATGGCTCGGTGGCCACATAAAGGCCGTCCGGACGCTGCAGGATATAGCCGCAGTATTCGCCCTCACGCCAGCTGCCGATTTGCCCGTGAGCGTGGCGTGCCGCGTCTTCTATTTGGAGAAAACCGCGGCTCAGTTGCGGGCGAGGTGCCAGGGCGTAAGGTCGCCAGGTGTCGGCGACCAGCCCCGCCACATCCCACAACGTGCCCGGTTGCAACACCGACAGCGCCCCGGCGCCGGCGACCTTTTGGATCATCTCGTGGGGCGTCACGGTAGCGGCTCGCAGCTCATCTCCCAGCCCGTTGTCCGTTACCCGGCCATCGGGCAGCACCTGGTAGAGCTGGCTTTCCTCGGCCGAGCCGGAAGCGTCATAAGCCAGCTGAGCGCCGTCCGCCGTGCTGAGGTAGAAGGCCGGATTGCTCTCGGGGTGGATGCGCAGCGCGGCAATCCCCTGGGCAAAATCCGTGGTGTCGATAAACGCCTCGTACAGCCAGGGTTCGGCGGCGATGCCGGTGGCGTCCGGTTCGCTGCGGCAGTACCAGCCACGCAGGGCGAAGCCTGGCGGCAGGCCGGCATTGCGAAAAACATTCGCCAACTCGAAAAGGGCTTCGCCGGCGGGTATCGGTGCGGAAGGTTCGCTGGCCACATACTGCTCTGCACTCGAGTGTTTGAGGATGCAGCCGACTCGCCGGCCATCCGCCGTTGCCTGCATACGGTCATGGGCATAACGGGCGGCGGTTGCCAGGTCAGTGAAAACCCAGCTCAGGGGCGCATTAATGGGGGCTGCGGCGGCGAAAGGCGTTTCGGGTTCCCAGGTGGCCGGGACTCGGCCCTGGACGTTGTACCAGGTCTCATCCGCCAGCAGCACCGTCAACTCACCGAGTTTTACCAGCTCTTTGATCAGCCCTTCACGAGTGCCGTCAAAACCTTGTACGCGGGCCACACCTTGGCCATCGCGCTCAACTCGCGCCAGGTACTCGCCGAATTCACGCTCGGCCCGAGAGCCGCTGACAGCGTATTTGATCAACGTACCGTTCGTTCCGCTGGTGTAAAGCACCTTGATCTGATCGGAAAAAACCAGCGTCATGTCGATTGCTTGAGTCGACGGTGTACTGATCAGGAGCGCCAGTTGTCGCGAGGTTTTTTGAGGATAGTTGGCACGCACCTCGGCCAGGTCGTAGACAGGTCGATTGAACTCGCCAACCAGTTGGTGGCCTTCAAGCTCGACCCGCGTCACAGCGTTGTCGGCGGGCAATGCCCCACCCCACAACGACCGCCACGTGTCAGGGTCTGACAGCCTGGAGGCCACAAACAGCCCATCGCTGCGCTTGAAGATGTAAGCCTGGAGAAAAGAGCCGTGGGGTGAACCCACCGTGTAATGCAGGTAGCGTGCAGCGTCATCGGCGGTGACGAAGGCAGGGCTCAGCTACGCATGGACTTTCGCGAAGGCCCGCCATTGCGGTCCTACCACTCCGGCCTTGTCCCATACCCGTCCGGGCTCAACCACCGTCAGCGTACCCACAGCGGCCACCTGCCGGACAAACTCGGAAGGGCTCAACGTACCGTCCTTCAAGCACCTGTCGATCTCCGCACCGTAATTGGCGAACAACCGGGACTGCGCCTGCGAGCCTGTGCAGTGGTACATCAGCAGCGCGCCGTCGTTGGCACGCAAGTAAAAGTGCAAGCCCAGGTCGTCGGTCCCCGCCATCATCGCCACGGCAGCCAACGCAGAAGCCGGGAAGAAATTTTCGGCCAGCCACGACTCCTTCGCCACGGTGGGTTTCGCCTGCGGCGATAGGGAGCAGTAAATACCGAAGGTTAAAAACTCACTGTCCGCCTTGTGCACTTTAGGCAGCGACAACTTGCCACTGGTCAGCGCAAACGCCGCCTTGAGTTCGTCCGACGGAAATTCGGCCACGAACTGGTTCGACGCGCTTTTGTACAGATAGCCAAAGTGGCTCTCCTGCCGTGCGAACCCCAGCGGCGGCAAAACCGCTCGCACCGCGTCCTGCCACCGGCGGCTGACTGGGCTGGCGAGGGGCGCCAGTGCCTCCTGCCCGATCTGCGACAGGGTTTGATTGAGTGTCCACGGCGTCAGCAGTTGGCCAGGCTTTCCACCCAACTCGGCGTTGGCAACGATGACCCGCAGGTAACCGGCTCTGGCCGCCTCATTGATAAAGGCGATGTAGTCGTCGAAATCGGCCGCAGGCTTGGCCGCCATCAACTTGCTCAAGAAGCTGGCCTCAGTCGCAGAGCCGCTGCTTTCATACTGGATGAGCGAACCATAGAACCCGGACAGGTAGTAACGGGTGCACAGCCTGCGCACCTGGATGATGATGCGCAGGATATTGATGGGGAAAAAGCTGCGATCCAGGCGGCGCTGCGCGTCTGTCCAGTGCTGTATCTGCGCGGAGCGCCGGGCGCCGTCCCCAGCGCGCGAACTGTACAGGGCGTGAACGCTGTGGCCCTCGTACGCCAGGAAATTCCTGTTGGCATCGACCTTGAGCAGGTCGCTCTGGAAATCGAATGCAGTGGCGGTGCCGGCCACCGGTACGGTCGGCAGGTACATCCCGTCATCACGCTTGAAAACCAGCCCGCCAAATACCGTCTCCCGCCGGTTGCCGATCTGTTGATGCGCCCAATGGGCGGCATCGTGGTCGGTGACGAATGCCGGCCCCAGATGGGGAACCGGCCTGCGCATGCTCGCCGCTTGATCGTCTTGAATGTGAGTACTGTCCATGTCCATCGCCACTTGAGTGAAGTTAAGAAAACTGACGCTGTCCCTGGGTTGCCGAGGGCGCCAGGCAGGCTTCACTTTCAAGGGTTTGGCTGGACGCAGGCATTAGATAGTTAAGGCTCGGGGCATCAGGCACCATCAGGGTGCGCCTGCGCGCACACGCCGCCGGGAATGGCGCCGCATTGGTGCATCGCCCACCCCCACAGACCGATCACAGCTCGCGCGCACCACGATTGCGCGCCCCGGCACAGCCTTTGCAATCACTCCCTCATCACATCATTGAGTCATGGAGATTGCACAATGAAGCGTCGCAGCTTGATCAAGGCTTTCACACTGTCGGCATCCATCGCCGCGATGGGCATGACCTGGACGGTGCAGGCCGCCGAGACCATCAAGGTCGGCATTCTGCACTCGCTGTCCGGGACCATGGCGATCTCCGAGACCTCGCTGAAAGACATGGCGCTGATGACCATCGACGAGATCAACGCCAAGGGCGGCGTGAACGGCAAGATGCTCGAACCGGTAGTGGTGGACCCGGCTTCCAACTGGCCGCTGTTCGCTGAAAAGGGCCGCCAGTTGCTGACCCAGGACAAGGTCGCCGTGGTATTCGGTTGCTGGACCTCGGTGTCGCGCAAATCGGTATTGCCGGTGTTCGAAGAACTCAACGGCCTGCTGTTCTACCCGGTGCAATACGAAGGCGAAGAGATGTCGCCGAACGTGTTCTATACCGGTGCGGCGCCGAACCAGCAGGCGATCCCGGCGGTGGAATACCTGATGAGCGAAGAAGGCGGCGGCGCCAAGCGCTTCTTCCTGCTGGGTACCGACTACGTGTACCCGCGCACCACCAACAAGATTTTGCGTTCGTTCCTGCACTCCAAGGGCGTAGCGGATAAAGACATCGAAGAGGTCTACACCCCGTTCGGCCACAGCGATTACCAGACCATCGTGGCCAACATCAAGAAATTCTCGGCCGGCGGCAAGACTGCGGTGATCTCCACCGTGAATGGCGACTCCAACGTGCCGTTCTACAAAGAGCTGGCCAACCAGGGCCTGAAGGCCACCGACGTGCCGGTCGTTGCCTTCTCCGTGGGTGAAGAAGAACTGCGCGGCATCGACACCAAGCCGCTGGTGGGCAACCTCGCCGCCTGGAACTACTTCCAGTCGGTGGAGAACCCGGTGAACAAGAAATTCGTCGCCGACTGGAAAGCCTATGCCAAGGCCCACAACCTGCCGGGCGCGGATAAAGCCGTGACCAACGACCCGATGGAAGCCACCTACGTGGGTATCCATATGTGGGCGCAGGCGGTGGAGAAAGCCAAGTCCACCGACGTCGACAAAGTGCGTGAAGCCATGGCCGGGCAGACCTTTGCCGCGCCGTCCGGTTTCACCCTGACCATGGACAAGACCAACCACCACCTGCACAAGCCGGTGATGATCGGTGAGATCCAGTCTGACGGGCAGTTCTCGGTGGTGTGGCAGACCCAGGAGCCGATTCGGGCGCAACCGTGGAGCCCGTACATTCCGGGGAATGACAAAAAGCCGGATTACGCCGTCAAGAGCAACTAAGACCGACTCGGTCTAAATGTGGGAGCGGGCTTGCTCGCGAAAGCGGTGTGTCAGTCGACGCATCCGAAACTGAGCCAGCGCTTTCGCGAGCAAGCCCGCTCCCACATTGTCCGTGCATGATCAGGACATTTTGTATGCCCACTGCCCTATACCGCTTCATCCTCGCCGCCCTGCTGTTGCTGCCCTTCGCCGCACACGCCAGCGACGCCGAAGACTTCATCAACGCCAACCCGATGCAACAAGCCAAGCTGCTCCAGGACTGGGCCGCCCAGCCCGACCCGGCGCGCATCGAGTTGGTGGACGCCCTGCAACAAGGCCAGATCACGGTCAACGGTGAGACCAAAACCGTACGCCTGAACAACCGCCTGCGCGGCCTGATCGACAACGTGCAAGCCAGCCAGGAATTGCTCGCCGCCGACCCCAAGGTGCGCCTTGCCGCCGCCCAGACTCTGCAAAAAAGCGCACAACCTGCGCAGCTGAAATTCCTCGACCAGCAACTCGCCGGCGAAACCAATGATGACGTACACGTCGCCCTCAGCCTCGCCCTGGCCAACCTGCAACTGGTAGACCCCGACCCGGCCGTGCGCCTGGCCGCCGTGCGCTTGCTCGGCGGCACCGGCGACCCGCTGGCCCGCACTCGCCTGGAAGCCCTGCTCGCCCCCGGCGTCGAAGCCGACGCCACGGTACACACCGCCGCCGAAACCAGCCTCGCTCAGGTCAAACGCAAACTGATGGTGGGCGAGATTCTCGGCCAGGCCTTCAGCGGCATGTCCCTGGGTTCGATCCTGCTGCTGGCAGCGCTCGGCCTGGCGATCACCTTCGGCTTGCTCGGGGTGATCAACATGGCCCACGGCGAGATGCTGATGCTCGGCGCCTACTCCACCTATGTGGTGCAGTTACTGATGCAGCGCTACGTGCCCCAGGCCATCGAGTTCTACCCGCTGATCGCGCTGCCGGTGGCTTTTTTTGTCACCGCCGCCATCGGCATGGCCCTGGAGCGCACGGTGATTCGTCACCTCTACGGCCGCCCACTGGAAACCCTGCTCGCCACCTGGGGCATCAGCCTGATGCTGATCCAACTGGTGCGCCTGGTGTTCGGCGCGCAGAACGTTGAAGTGGCCAACCCCGAGTGGCTGTCCGGTGGGATCCAAGTGCTGCCCAACCTGGTGCTGCCCTACAACCGCATCGTGATCATCGCCTTCGCGCTGTTTGTGGTGGTGCTGACCTGGCTGCTGCTGAACAAGACGCGCCTGGGCCTCAACGTGCGGGCCGTGACCCAGAACCGCAACATGGCCGCCTGCTGCGGCGTGCCCACCGGGCGCGTGGACATGCTCGCCTTTGGCCTCGGTTCCGGCATCGCCGGCCTCGGCGGTGTTGCCTTGAGCCAGATCGGCAACGTCGGCCCGGACCTCGGCCAGAGCTACATCATCGACTCGTTCCTGGTGGTGGTGCTCGGCGGCGTCGGTCAATTGGCCGGTAGCGTCATGGCCGCCTTCGGATTAGGGATAGCCAACAAGATTCTCGAACCGCAGATCGGTGCCGTGCTCGGCAAGATCCTGATCCTCGCGCTGATCATTCTGTTCATCCAGAAACGCCCGCAGGGACTCTTCGCACTGAAAGGACGGGTGATCGACTGATGAACCAGCCATTGATGCTCACGGCCGCGCAAAAGGCCGGCCCCAAGGTGACCGTTGCGGTCGGTGCAGTGATCCTGATCCTGCTGCTGGCGCTGCCGTTGTTCTCGCTGTTGTCATCGGAAAACCCGTTGCACGTTTCCGCCTACACGCTGACGTTGGTGGGCAAGATTCTGTGCTACGCCATCGTCGCTCTCGCGCTGGATCTGGTGTGGGGTTATGCCGGGATGTTGTCCCTCGGCCACGGCCTGTTCTTTGCGCTGGGCGGCTATGCCATGGGCATGTACCTGATGCGCCAGGCGTCCGGCGATGAGCTGCCGGCGTTCATGACCTTTTTGTCGTGGACCGAATTGCCGTGGTACTGGACCGGCACCAGCCACTTCCTCTGGGCGATGTGCCTGGTGGTGTTGGCGCCAGGTTTGCTGGCACTGGTGTTCGGGTTCTTCGCCTTTCGCTCGCGGATCAAGGGCGTGTATTTCTCGATCATGACCCAGGCGCTGACCTTTGCCGGGATGCTGCTGTTCTTCCGCAACGAGACCGGGTTTGGCGGCAATAATGGCTTTACCAATTTCCGCAGCATCCTCGGGTTTGGCATCACCGAGCCGGGCACGCGGGCAGTGCTGTTTGTGGCCACCGTGGCGTTGTTGGTGGTCAGCCTGTACATCGGCTGGCGCCTGGCCCAGAGCAAGTTCGGCCGGGTGCTGACGGCACTGCGGGATGCGGAAAATCGCCTGATGTTCTGCGGCTACGACCCACGTGGATTCAAGCTGTTTGTCTGGGTGTTGAGCGCGGTGCTGTGTGGTTTGGCAGGCGCGTTGTATGTGCCGCAAGTGGGCATCATCAACCCCAGCGAAATGTCGCCGACCAACTCCATCGAGGCCGCTGTGTGGGTGGCCCTCGGCGGGCGTGGAACCTTGATCGGCCCGCTGCTGGGCGCCGGTGTGGTCAACGGAATGAAAAGCTGGTTCACCGTGGCGTTTCCTGAGTATTGGCTGTTCTTCCTCGGTGCGCTGTTCATTATCGTCACCCTGTATTTGCCCAAGGGTGTGATTGGCCTGCTGAAGAAAAGGGGCGACCAATGAGGATCACAGCGACGGCCGAATTTATGCTCGAACCTATCCTTGAACCCAACAAAGACCAGGGCAGCGCCCGCGATGCCATCGGCCTCGGCCAGGCGGCCGGCAAAGGCCTGAACACCCGCCACGGCACCATCCTGACCCTGGAAGACATCAGCGTCAGCTTCGACGGTTTCAAGGCGCTGAACGACTTGAACCTGTACATCGGCGTCGGCGAATTGCGCTGCATCATCGGCCCCAACGGCGCGGGCAAGACCACGCTGATGGACGTGATCACCGGCAAGACCCGGCCCAGCCACGGCAAGGCCTGGTTCGGCGAAACCCTGGACCTGACGAGCATGAGCGAAGTGCAGATCGCCCAGGCCGGCATCGGTCGCAAGTTCCAGAAGCCCACGGTATTCGAAGCCCTCAGCGTGTTCGAAAACCTCGAGCTGGCGCAGAAGACCGACAAGTCGGTGTGGGCCAGCCTGCGGGCGCGTTTGAGCGGCGAGCAGAAAGACCGCATCAGCGAAGTGCTCGACACCATCCGCCTCACCGCTTCGGTCAACCGCCCCGCCGGCTTGCTGTCCCACGGCCAGAAGCAGTTCCTGGAAATCGGCATGCTGCTGATGCAGGACCCGCAACTGTTGCTGCTGGACGAACCGGTGGCGGGCATGACCGACGCCGAAACCGAGTTCACCGCCGAGCTGTTCAAGCGCCTGGCGGGCAAGCACTCGCTGATGGTGGTGGAGCACGACATGGGCTTTGTCGGCTCGATTGCCGACCACGTGACAGTGTTGCACCAGGGCAGCGTGCTGGCCGAAGGGTCGCTGGAACAGGTGCAGGAAAATGAGCGGGTGATCGAGGTTTACCTCGGCCGCTGATGCTTTATGTGGGAGCTGGCTTGCCTGCGATGGCATCGACACGGTGCAGCTGATACACCGAGTCGCCTGTATCGCAGGCAAGCCAGCTCCCACAAGGAATTGAGGAGATTTTGAACATGCTGCAAGTCGACAAGCTGCACCAGTACTACGGCGGTAGCCACATCCTGCGCGGGCTTTCCTTTGAGGTAAAAGTCGGCGAAGTCACCTGCCTGCTGGGCCGCAATGGCGTGGGCAAGACCACCTTGCTCAAGTGCCTGATGGGCTTGCTGCCGGCCAAGGAAGGTGCGGTGAACTGGGAAGGTAAGGCCATTACCGGCTTCAAGCCGCACCAGCGGGTGCACGCCGGTATCGCTTACGTGCCCCAGGGCCGGGAGATTTTTGGCCGCCTGACAGTGGAAGAAAACCTGCTGATGGGCCTGTCACGCTTCCCTGGCTCCGAGGCCAAAGAGGTGCCGGCCTTCATCTACGAGCTGTTCCCGGTGCTGCTGCAAATGAAGCAACGCCGGGGCGGTGACTTGTCCGGCGGCCAGCAACAGCAGCTGGCTATCGGCCGGGCCCTGGCCAGCCGCCCGCGCCTGCTGATCCTCGACGAACCCACCGAAGGCATCCAGCCGTCGGTGATCAAGGAGATCGGCGCGGTGATCAAGAAGCTCGCGGCACGCGGTGACATGGCGATTCTGCTGGTGGAGCAGTTCTATGATTTTGCCGCTGAACTGGCCGACCAGTACCTGGTGATGTCCCGAGGCGAAATCGTCCAGCAGGGGCGTGGAGAAAATATGGAAAGCGAGGGTGTGCGCGGGCTCGTTACGATCTAATCTGTAGCGTCCTAACGATAAGCACTGACCATGACCCTACCTGCCCCCACCGTGCTGTTCACCCCCAGCTGGCACGCCGAGCTGGAACTCGGCTACGCGCGCTTCGGCGACACCACGCGCCCGGTGATGCGCCGTCACCTCGGCCCGCTGCGGGTGCAAAAGCACCTGTACGCCGAAGGCCCCGAGGTGTGCCAGCACATCATCGTGCACCCGCCGGGCGGGATTGCCGGCGGTGATCGCCTCGACATCACGGCCCATGTCGCCGAAGGCGCCTGGGCGCAACTGACCAGCCCCGGCGCGGCCAAGTGGTACCGCGCCGGCGGGCCGGCCTATCAGAAACTGGAGCTGACGGTTGAGGCGGGTGCGACGCTGGAATGGCTGCCGCAGGAGACCATCGTGTTCAGCGCCGCCCAGGCCGAACTCACCACCCGCATCGACCTGCAAGGCGATGCCCGGCTGTTTTACTGGGACGTAGTCGCCCTGGGGCGCCCCGCCAGCGGCGAGCGTTTCGACCTCGGGCACTTCCAGTCGCACCTGGATATCCGCCGCGACGGCCAGTTGATTTGGCATGAACGCCAGCGCATTGTGGGCGCCGACGGTTTGCTCGACTCGCCCATCGGACTGGATGGGCAACCGGTGTTTGCGACCTTGCTGGTGACCGGCGAAATCGACCCTGAACTGCTCGAACAATGCCGCTCCCTGCCCCACGCGGTACGCGGCGACCTGACCCAATTGCCCGGCCTGCTGGTGGCCCGCTGCCTGGCCAGTGAAGCGCTGCTGGCGCGAGCTTGGCTGATCGCGCTGTGGCGCCTGCTGCGCCCGGCCGTACTGGGCCGCGAGGCGGTATCACCGAGAATCTGGAGCACATGAAGATCAAAAGTCGACCCTGCTCCCCGTGGGAGACGGGCTTGCCCGCGATGGCATCACCTCGGTACATCAGACATACCGAGTCGCCCGCATCGCAGGCAAGCCAGCTCCCACATAAAGCAGCTTTCACATCGGATCTTCAGTGTTTTTATGAATGTTGTTTGAAGGACTTTGAACGATGGACCTGACCCCACGGGAAAAAGACAAACTGCTGATCTTCACCGCCGGCCTCGTGGCCGAGCGGCGGTTGGCGCGCGGTGTGAAGCTCAACTACCCGGAAACCATCGCCTACATCTCCGCCGCGCTGATGGAAGGCGCCCGCGATGGCCGCACCGTCGCCGAGCTGATGCACTTCGGCACCACCCTGCTCACCCGTGAACAGGTGATGGAAGGCATTCCGGAAATGATCCCGGACATCCAGGTGGAAGCCACCTTCCCCGACGGCACCAAGCTGGTCACCGTCCACCAACCCATCGCCTGAGGTCCGGCCATGTCCTTTTTGATTCGTGATGCGGTGCACGCCGATTTGCCAGGGATTCGCGATATCTACAACGACGCGGTGCTGAACACCACGGCGATCTGGAACGAACAACCGGTAGACCTGGGCAACCGCCAGGCCTGGTTCAGTGCCCGCCAATCGCAGTTTTACCCGATCCTGGTGGCCATCGAAGACGAGCAGGTCATCGGCTATGCCTCGTTCGGTGACTGGCGGCCCTTCGAAGGCTTTCGCCACACGGTCGAACACTCGGTGTACGTGCGCAACGACCAGCGCGGCAAAGGCCTCGGCCCACAGCTGATGCAGGTGCTGATCGAGCGGGCGAAAACCTGCGACAAACACGTGATGGTCGCCGCCATCGAAAGCGGCAACCAGGCCTCGATCCGCCTGCATGAGCGCTTGGGTTTCATCACCACCGGGCAGATGCCCCAGGTCGGCACCAAATTCGGGCGCTGGCTGGACCTGACCTTCATGCAACTGACGCTCAACCCAGGCGCTACGCCGCCCAAGGAGTGACACCGATGAACGCCCAACTGCGTCGAGTCAATGCCGAAAGTTTTGCCCATTACCGCCCGGGTTTGATTGAGCTGTTGCTGGACGCCGTGAAGCACGGCGCATCGGTGGGCTTCATGGCCGACTTCGATGAAGCCCAGGCCGGCACTTATCTCAACGGCGTGCAGGCAAGCCTTAACGATGGCAGCCTGCTGCTGTGGGTGGTGGTGCGTGATGAGCACGTCATCGCCAGCGTGCAATTGGCGCTGTGCATGAAAGCCAACGGCCTGAACCGTGCCGAAGTGCAAAAGCTGCTGGTGCACAGCGAGGCCCGGCGCCGCGGCCTCGGCCAGCAACTGATGAGCGCCCTGGAACTGAGTGCCCGCCAGTACAAACGCGGGTTGCTGTACCTGGACACCGAAGCCGGCTCCGGTGCCGAAGCGTTCTACCAGTCGCTGCGCTACACCAAGATCGGTGAATTGCCCGACTACTGCCAAAGCCCGGACGGGCGCTACACCCCGACCGCCATCTACTTCAAGACCCTGGGGCAACCTGCATGATTCCTGGCGAATTTCAGATCCAGCCTGGCGACATCGAACTCAACGTGGGTCGGCGCACCGCCACCTTGAGCGTGGCCAACAGCGGCGACCGGCCGATCCAGGTCGGTTCCCACTATCACTTTTTCGAGACCAACGACGCACTGACGTTCGACCGTGCCGCCAGCCGTGGCATGCGCCTGAACATCCCGGCCGGCACCGCCGTGCGCTTTGAGCCAGGGCAGAGTCGTGAAGTGGAACTGGTGGAATTGAGCGGCAAGCGCCGGGTATTCGGGTTTGCCGGGAAAATCATGGGTGACCTTTAGGGCCTCATCGCAGGCAAGCCAGCTCCCACCTTTGGAATGCATTCCCCTGTGGGAGCTGGCTTGCCTGCGAAAGCGACTTCACATTCAACACAAATTTCTCAGGGCAAACACATGAAAATCAGTCGCCAAGCCTACGCCGACATGTACGGCCCCACCGTGGGTGACAAGGTCCGCCTGGCCGACACCGAGCTGTTCGTCGAAGTCGAACAGGATTTCACCGTCTACGGCGAAGAAGTGAAATTCGGCGGCGGCAAGGTGATCCGTGACGGCCAGGGCCAGAGCCAACTGCTCGCCCATGAGGTGGTCGACACCCTGATCACCAACGCGCTGATCATCGACCACTGGGGCATCGTCAAGGCCGACGTCGGCCTGAAGAACGGCCGCATCTTCGCCATCGGCAAAGCCGGCAACCCGGACATCCAGCCCGGCGTGACCATCTGCGTCGGCGCCAGCACCGAAGTGATCGCCGGTGAAGGCATGATCCTCACCGCCGGCGGCATCGACACCCACATCCACTTCATCTGCCCACAGCAAATCGAAGAGGCGCTGACCAGCGGCGTCACCACCATGATCGGCGGCGGCACCGGGCCGGCCACCGGCACCAACGCCACCACCTGTACCTCGGGCCCGTGGCACCTGGCGCGCATGCTCCAGGCTTCCGATTCGTTTCCGATGAACATCGGCTTCACCGGCAAGGGCAACGCCAGTCTGCCGGAGCCGTTGATCGAACAAGTGAAGGCCGGCGCCATTGGCTTGAAGCTGCACGAGGACTGGGGCACCACGCCCGCGAGCATCGACAACTGCCTGAGCGTCGCCGACGAGTACGACGTGCAGGTGGCGATCCACAGCGACACCCTCAACGAATCCGGCTTTGTCGAAACCACCCTCGCCGCCTTCAAGGGCCGCACCATCCACACCTACCACACCGAAGGCGCCGGTGGCGGCCATGCGCCCGACATCATCAAGGCCTGCGGCTTCCCCAACGTGCTGCCCAGCTCCACCAACCCCACCCGGCCGTTCACCCGCAACACCATCGACGAACACCTGGACATGTTGATGGTCTGCCATCACCTGGACCCGAGCATTGCCGAAGACGTGGCCTTTGCCGAAAGCCGCATCCGCCGCGAGACGATTGCCGCCGAAGACATCCTCCACGACCTCGGCGCGTTCTCGATGATCAGCTCCGACAGCCAGGCCATGGGCCGTGTCGGCGAAGTGATCACGCGCACCTGGCAGACCGCCGACAAGATGAAGAAACAGCGCGGGCCATTGCCGGGCGACGGCGAAGGCAACGACAACTTCCGCGCCAAACGCTACATCGCCAAGTACACCATCAACCCGGCGATCACCCATGGCATCAGCCACGAAGTGGGCTCGATTGAAGTGGGCAAGTGGGCCGACCTGGTGCTGTGGCGCCCGGCGTTTTTCGGGATCAAGCCGACGCTGATCCTCAAGGGCGGCGCGATTGCCTCAAGCCTGATGGGCGACGCCAACGCCTCGATCCCGACGCCGCAACCGGTGCACTACCGCCCGATGTTTGCCAGCTTCGGCAGCTCGCTGCACGCCACCAGCCTGACCTTTATCAGCCAGGCGGCGTTGGCGGCAGGCTTGCCCGAGCAGTTGGGCTTGAAGAAGCAGATCGCCGTGGTCAAGGGTTGCCGCGAGGTGCAGAAAACCGACTTGATCCACAACGATTACCTGCCGGATATCGAGGTCGACCCGCAGACGTATCAGGTCAAGGCCGACGGTGTGTTGCTGTGGTGTGAACCGGCGGATGTGCTGCCGATGGCGCAGCGTTATTTTCTGTTCTGAAGCGCGATCTCCAGAGCCTCGTCAGTGAGCCTCTGGAGAATCGCCTTGCGCTCCTCGTGCAGTTTCACCGCAAGCGCATCATAGACGTCCTGGTGCATGGGCGTGCCGGGAGGGAAGTCCTCAACCGACTTGTCCAGCATCAGGGCCGAATTGCGCAGGGTATTGCGCAGGGCCATCTTCTGCGACTCAGGCAGTCGACCATTGGCCGCCAGATCATTCATGGCACTCGTCAAGTCTTCCAGCGCCGCCCTTTTGCGCGTCAGCCAGACAAAGGCCGCGGGCGTCGAGCGCTCAAGGTACTCATCCCAGAAGTCCAACTCGACGAGGGCATCCCTGAGCAGGCCGCCCTCCTCCAATGCCATGACCCGATCAAAAGCATCGTCCAGCATCTGCGAGGTGACGTCAGACTCAGGGTACATTACATCCCCTGATTGCCAGGGCAGCTCAAGCCGCTCGGCCAACCCGGTCGAAAACGCCAGATAGATCCCTACTTCATCGATAGCCCGTTCGGGGTTTCCAGCGGCATCGATTCGCCGAATCGGATCATTGGGGAACTTGCGGCCTTGCTCACTCAATGCCACTACTCGGGCGCGAGCAATTTCTCCCAGCTTGTTGAGCCGAGTCCTGCCTTTGGCCACCGTCAGCATCAGTTGCGCGACCACGTCGGGGTCAGGGTGGATCGAAGCCTCATACACCATCACTTCGATCCCCATGGCATTGAACAACTGGGTGCCCGCATCAACGCAACTGGTAGGCGCCATCGCCATGTCGAAAAGCTTCTCACGCAGCCGGGTGTTATCGGCCATGGCGCGCAACATTCGCCAGACCTTGGCCGTAAGGTCTTCCTCGAAGCCTTCCAATACGACATCGGCAGACTCCCTCAACTTGCGGATTTCGTTAAAGAACGGTTCGGCGCCCTTGGCCTCCTCCACGGCATTCCATATGGACTGCAAGGCGCCCCACTCCCGGTGGGTGAGGCCGGCTTTCCATCGGGCGCTGTCCTCCATCCCTCCGGGTGGAAATTGCCGCTCCGGGTCCATGCCAACAGATTCGATATACCGCTTGAGCTGGTGCAGGCCCTCGGACGTCAGCAAGGTCCGGCTGACATGGGTGCGCGCAAGAATCGCAGCCTTCACTGAACCTGGCTCGACCGTCGGCACTTCAAGCGCGTTACCTTCCAGGATCAGGGTAAACCAGCGTGGCCGGGGCATGTCGAAGATGCCAGTCGGCCAAACACTTTGCCCGCTATTGCCCAGAAGAACCCGAAACAGGCGGCCCATCCGGCTGATATCCGGTGCCATGCCCAGCGGGTTGGACTCCAAATTGAGTGTGTGGAGTCGGGTGAGATTCTTCAATCGGTTGACGGCCGCGACGTCCAGCACAATCGCGTTTTCCGCCAGGCTCAACACCTCAAGTCTGGGCAGATGCTCAAGCAACAGGGGCAGGCGAGTGAGCAGGTTGTGGTTCAGGTTGAGGGTGCGCAAGCCGCGAAAGGGAGCCAGGTAAGGCTCGACAGCATCGGTCAGTTCCGCGTCGGAGATTTCCAGGTAAGTGACGTGATCAAAGTTGGCGCTCAGCGCCGGAAGCGACCCCAGCTGAGGTTGTATCTCAACTCCCTCCAGTTCGATCTTCTGGCCCAGCGTATTCCCGAAAACATCCACATCAACCTTACCCACACGCCGCCAGGCTTTAATCAACAACCTTCCCAGTTTTTTACGAATGGCACGCTGCTCTCGGTATTCAGCGCTATTGGCGTCACCATAACCCTGGATCGGTGATGCTTCCCAGGCCTCCAGCGTGGAGCAGAGCGTTTCGTACTCCTGCTCCAGGGAGATGAGCCAGGTATCGTCGGCCGGCGCGTGAGGTGCACGCAGTCGAGCAATCTGCGCTTCGTCATAAGCGGGATAAAGGGCTTTGATACGCTGCTGAACTTTGTGCTCCCAGGACTCCCCTCCACGGCCACTCCAGGAATAACCGACCCGCCCGAGAGAAGAGCGCTGCGGCGGCACGAAAAAGCGTGTGTCCAACGGTTGCATGCCCAGTACCTTGCGCAGGCCGGCACGGGACAGGGCGTGCTGTCGAATCAGCTTTCCAAGTTGCGGCCCCTGCCCCACATCGGCTAACCCCAGGGACTGGCGATGCGCATCCGGCAGCGCGTGCTGCAAGGAAGCGTACAAGCTATCGACCCCGTGTAACTCGTTGCCTTGAGTGTCAAACGCCTGATACCGACCATCGCCCACTCGCACCAACAGCTTGAGGTTGCTGGACCCAGGCTGGCCATAGCTGGCACGCAAGCGCCCGCTCACCGAGCCTTCGTGCATTTCAATGCGCAGGTTGTTTCGCCAGCCGGGAAGGTGCTCCAGGGTATTGAGCACCAGAGCCTCAGTGTCAGCATTGGCCAACGCGTCCAGGTACAGCCCTTCATACGCTCGAGTCAGGCGTAACTCCCCAAGCTTCTGGCGCGCTTGCTGCGCCAGCTCCAGGGGAATCTTGCCCTTGGCAATCAAGGCCGCCCGCTGCTCGGCGGTGGTACCGTCCAACAGCTCCTGAGCCATCGCCTTGGGCAGGCTTTTGAAGTCCCGCGCAAACAGTTGCAGCTCAGCACTGTCAGGCGATGACCGCCCGAGGTAGAGGCTGTCGAACACCCGCCGCAGGGACTGTTTTGCATGGATCCCCAGCCGCGCCTGCAACGCCTGGCTACGCGGCGCGGCCCCGTAAGGCAGGTTCTGGCCGAGCAGGTTTTTAAGCTGCTCCTCGGGCAAACTCTCGACGATCAGCGCGGGCAGCTTGCCGCCGAACAGGTCTATGCGACTGATGCTGATAAGACTGGTCCCGGGTGTATGAGGTTGGCCGTAAAGCGAAGCCGTCCTGCTTGCGCCATGACCGTCAAATACTTCGATGGTCCTGCCGGAGGGCCAGCCGGGCATTTCCACCATCAACGACGCAGCGTAGCTGCCCAGGTCCATCGACATCGACCCCGCAAGGATCTGCCCACTCAAGCTTTCGGCACGCCCGTAAGCCCGCATGCGCACCGCCGTATCGAGTGTGATTGCCGGAGTGGGCTCGCTTTCCACATACAACCGGCGCAGCACGCTTTCGTCGGTGTCACTGATCTTGCGGACCTGCTCCAACTGCGTATCGCTCAGGCTTTCCATCACATGGCCCAATCGCCGCATCAGCGGAGCGCCTTGCCACGTCAGGGGCTCATCGGCTTCATGGGTCCAGGCGCCTGAACCGTTGTTGACGATCTGTGGCTCATACGCCCCAGGCCTGCTGGGGTGCTGGACCCGGTATACGTCCGGTTCGTCTTGCGCGGTCACCGCGTAGTGAGTGCCGTCCACTGACACCACCTGACGCCCGTTGACGGTATGCACCCCCCCCGGGTCGGGAATCGAGCCCGCAGGCAGTTGGATGTCCTGCGCATAGGGCGCGAGGTCGGGCTTCCACAAGCGGGCCTTTCCCGACGGCAGCCTGACCGCCTTGAGCCCCTCGATAAACGGCGACACGCTGAAATGCAATGCAGCGCCGCCCACCGCCAATTGCGCGAGGTTGTCCAGCACATCACCGATATGCGCCCAGCCGGCCTCGCGGTCACCCTGGCCGAGTTCAACCACGCCCTCCAACACTTCGTACAGCAGTTGCCCGGCCGTGACCACTGCCATCACTGCCCCCAAGGGAGGAATGATCATCGACACCAGGTTCACGGCGAACAGGCCAATGTTCATCAAATGCGCCAGCCGCCGGTCACGCCCGGCAGCGTCGGTTTGAGCGGTGGGCACCGCCATGCTCAAGGCATCGTCGAGTGCGCGTTTGCGCATGTCGGCGTACAGCTCGTCCCAAGGATCGACGTCGATCCACAGCCCCTTGATCGGGTGGGCGTTGAGGTTCAGGTTTGGCTGGTCCTGCGGCGTGCGGCTGATATGTCGCGGGGACTTTAAGAGGGCGTTGATCGCCTGGAGTTCGATGAGCGATTTTCTTGCGTAGTACTGTCGCCACGCTGGATCAGGGCCAAGGGCCACGCGCCTGAGGGGTTCATCGACGCGTTTCTCGGTGAACCGCCCGTAGTAGTAAGCCAGGTATTTTTTCCCGATGAACCGTGAGAAAAACTGTTGATGCGCCGTGACCTGAACCCCTCTGCTATCCCAGTAGTCCTCGGGTTTATAAGCGGTCAGCTCGCGGGTGGTTTCTTCTACGTACGCGGCATGGGTTTCGTAGCGCTTGATGGGATGGTCGGGGTGGTCGGGGATATAGACGATAAACCAGCTCCCATAGCGATGCTCCACGCTCGGGTCGATCATGAGGCAGCCGTGCATTTGCAGGTCCATGATAGTGGGCCAGCGATGCCAGACCTGCTTGTTACCGAGCTTGATGCGTCGCTCGCCATTGGCAATGCGCAGCAGCAGCGCATAGTCGTCACTGCCAATATCCCCCTTGAGCAACGCCACGTAGGCGGCAGCCCTGAAGGCATCCTTTTGCCGGTTGATAAAACGCTCGCGCAGCAAGCCCCTGGACACGGTTTGCACGGGCAGCAGGTAGGTAGTGAGGTGCTCCTGGTACCGCTTACCCAAGTCCAGGTCGCGACATAACCGGGCGAAGGTCTCGATTGTCAGGGGCGTGGTATAGCGCTCGAAATGCCCATCCGCGCCGGGCGCAGTGATAAAACCTGAAGCGCTGTCAGAGAACCCGGCGTGGGTCTCACGCTCCTCAAAATTGTTCAAGGCCGCTTGCAACAGGGACAAGGTCTTGGTCCGGTAGCCTGTCGCTAGTCCTTCGACCGGTACATAGAGGCGCAGATGCACCTGGTTGACGTCCAGCTCGAACCCCGCGGCCTTCAACGCCGCCTCCAGCAATGGCTGGGCGAACGCGTTGACCTCTTGCACCCTGGCCGTTAGTTGCTCCAGCGCTTTGTTGGACTTGAAGCTTGCCTCTGACAGGTTTTTGAGTAACGCCCTCTGCTCCGCAGTGGCGGCCGCGTACCAGACGGGGATCTCTGGCCTGGCCTGCCTGATGGCTGCGCGCAGTGCGGGGGATGCGTTGATCAGACTCTCGGGGATGGCGGCCTTGATCTGTGCATAGTGACGCCCTTCACTGCCCGGCAAAAGAGGGGCAGAGGCTTGAGGTGCTGACATATACGAGTACCGTTGAGGAAATAAAGGCGATGACCTTAATCAGTCGCCCCTGGCACTCGGCGGTAGCTATTTGAATGGTTTGAACGCCCCTGCCTGAACCCTCAAAAGGCAGCTCCACGCCCGATGCATACAGGGTGGATTCCAAGGGGTAATTAAGTCGCCAACCCATGCGTAATCCGGGGCCGATGCGGTAACTATTGGGAGTTACCCAACGGGTTTTCGACTTATTAATCCACAGCGGTTTTCAGTAGCCTTTTTCCTTTGCCTATCCAAAGGAATGCCCCCATGCAGGATGCCCCCGCTGTTACTCCCGCCTCATCTTCAGACGACAACAATGAGTTCATTCGCCAGGCTATTCCAGACTGGTTGGTGCAAGCGCCGGCCCACCGGATAGTCGCGCTGAAACAGGCCAGGCTCGAACAGGCGCAGTGGATAGACAGCTTATCGCCGCTGCAGCGAAGAACGTTGAAGGCGTTCAATGAAACCAGTTTCAAATCTCAGCACGCTGTGGATAAACACCTGGCAAATATCCAGGCACTCATGCCGTTCGCCACAGGCCTGCTCAACAGCGCGCTGAAAGAACAATTCAACATCAGCGTGGATGTCGAAGGCACCTATCTTCGTTTGTATGAGCCACTGAAGCTCGGCAAGCTGGGGGTCAAGGCCGGCGAATACAAAGTACTCGAGGTTTCACTGATACAGGCCACCCTGCATAACTTTGAAGCCAGCGAAGGTGAAGACGGCGCATTTGATCCCGCCTCCGGGTTTACCCAACACCCGGACCGGGAGGGTGCGTCTCCCACGATCAGCCAGACGCTGAGCGTGCCCGCCTTTATCAGGTTGTGCCGCACACTGGACGTGGGTGCCCGCTACCAGGCTCACCTCAGGGAAGTATTACTGCCCACCGACGAAGCTGTGGCCGCCCGGTTGCGCGACGCCGTGATCACCAGCCAGAAAGACGCCCTCAGGGCCGCGGCGTACCTGGCGTTGCTCAAGCAGGATATTCGCCCGGATGATTTCGTCATGGTGCTTAAGGTTGTCGACGGCGAACGTAACCCCACGCTGGGTGGCAAGCCCGTGTGGTTCAGTTGCCTGAGCGTAATGGACCGCGCGCTGATGGGGAGCGTGGTGTTTATGCCAGTGGAAAAATACCAATACGCCACTGACTTCATCGTCTATCTCCCCCACGATCCGCAGCACCCGCTCAAGCGCTACGACAACCTGGGGGAGCTGAGAGCCGAACTGAACCGTCAGTGGGTAACGCGCGATAAAGAACCGAGCGAGCCAGGCAGTAACGACCTCCCGGGGCCCACAAGCTACCAACGCTTTTTCAGCCAGTTTCTCGATGAACACGACAAGCCGGCGTTCTTCAACCGGTTTACGCAACCCGCTGCCGGCTCCACCTCCGTAATCGACACAGTGGCGCGCTCGTCGGTGACCCAAACGATGCTGCACATCGCCTTCCCGGTATTGGCAGATACGGTGCTGCCGCAGAAACTTCCCCCACCGAAAACCGGCTGCAGGGTTGTAAGGACGGACGCTCCCGACCTGTACTTGATGGTGGTCTCAAGACGCGGCCTGTGGGCAGGCAACGTCGACCTGTGGACCAACCTGTTTGAGCATGGGCGCGACAAGGCCCTCAGTGATGCCCGCAACCAGGCAGTGCCCACCGCCGATGTCGACGCCCGGGTGCGCGCACAAAAAATCGCCCATTGGCTGGAAGGCGGCGCGACCGTGATTGGCCTGGCGCTGGCGTTCGTCCCGGTGGTCGGCGAAATCATGCTGGCCGCCATGGCGGGCCAGTTGCTGTATGAGACCTTCGATGGGGTGATGGAATGGAGCGAAGGTGACCGGGAGGCGGCGAAAGACCACTGGTTCGACGTCGCGCAAAACCTGGCAACCCTGGCCTTGACGGTCGGTGCCGGAAAAGGCCTGATAAAACTGACGGCACCGCCAGCGGTGGTACGGGAGCTCAAGCCTATTCAACTGCCAGGCGGCGAGCCGCGTCTGTGGAAGCCGGACCTTACGCCCTATCGCAGTGAAGTCGTGCTGCCCAGGAATGCTGCCGTTGATGATCTGGGGTTGCACAGTCACGGCCAACACCCCCTGCTGCCCCTCGACGATCAACTGTACGTGCTCAAACCTGAGCCCGACGGTGACACCTATCGCATACAACACCCCACACGCTCCGACGCCTATGCCCCGCAGGTGGCGCATAACGGCGCGGGCGCCTGGCTGCATGAAGGCGAAGAGCCGCTGACGTGGGACGGCCCGATGCTGATGCGTCGCCTGGGCTACCGCACCGGAGGCTTGAGCGACGCGCAACTGGAACAGGTGCGCTTGGCGAGTGGCACCACCGCCGATCAACTGCGCCAACTGCATGTAGACCTGCAACTGCCGCCCGCCCTGTTGACCGATTGCCTTGAGCGCTTTCGCCTGCATCAGCGGCTTGAGACGTTTATCGAGCAAATGGGCAGCGATGATCCGCTGGATTACGCGCAGGCTGACCCGGCGATCACCGACCGCGTGGTGGCGCAACAAGGCCTGACCTATCCGGCGGTCCTCGATCCTACCCCTCGTGTGCTGGACGAACAGGCGATGCTCTGGCGCCGGGAAGTTGCCCAGGCCGCCAGGGACTGCCGGGCCTCGCTGTTCGACGCGGATTACCGCGCCCATAATCTGGCCCGCTCGCCCCAGGTACAACAGCTCATGGACCTGTTTTCCGGTCTCCCGGCCGAGGTTGCCGGGCAGTTGCTGGAAACGGCCACGGACGCGGATTTAACCGCGCTGAGTGGACATCAGAAGTTGTCACCTAGGCTCACTGCCCTGGCGCGAGAAAGCCAGCAGCAAGTGCGGATGGCAAGGGCCTATGAAGGGTTGTACCTGGATGCATTGGAGAGCCAGGACAGTCGGCGCCTGGCCTTGCATACGTTGCCCAGCTTGCCGGGATGGGACCCAAACCTGCGGGTAGAAATCCGCTTGGGCAGCGAACAGGGTCCGCTGATTGACGCCGTCGGTCCAGTTGCCGACGCGCCGCCGCTGCAACTGGCGATGGGTGAAGACGGATCGTTCGGCACCACCGACCTGTATGGCGCTGTTCTGTCGCGGCTCGAACAAGGCCAGCGCCGCGCGCTGGGCGACGCGGCACGGGACGCCGGCACTTTGAAGCAGCGGGTCCGGCAAGCGCCATTGGCCCGGGATGAGCTACGCTCGGTGCTGCTGGATTACCCGGTGCTGCGCAAACCGTTGGCGGGAAACCAGCGTTTGCCAGGGGGCTCCCCGCTACACAAACTCAATCAACTGCGCAGCACCCATACGCGGGTGCGCAAGCTGTATCCGGGGTTCAACGACGAGCAAGCACACGCCTTCATCGAGACCCTCGGGAGCGATGCCCGCAGTGAATTGACGCGCAGGGAAAACCAGTACGCCACCCTCGACCGCGCGCTCAAGGACTGGGTTAAACGCAGTGCCCGTGAAGAGACGAGCCGGCGTCCATTTGGGGTGGGCCCGGGCGGCCGGGAGCGGTCGGCGGCCGATGCGTTGAGGAACTGCTGGCGCCGACAGACCGTGGCCCGTGCCGGGGCCAATAGCGGGCGTCGCCTGGAAATCAGCGCCCAGGTGAACCTGCCCAACGTGAACGCCGACTTTGGCCACGTCGAGGAGTTGGTTCTCGAGCAGGTGAGCTTCACCGAGAGCGCCGGGCAGTTCCTTGGCAACTTCCCCAATCTGAAACGTATGACCCTCAAGCAAGTCGGCGGTATCGGACGCCAGACGCTGACCGAACTGCCCGAAGCAATCACGGCAATGAAGGAGCTGACGCACCTGGACCTGTCCGCCAATGCGATCCGCCTGAGCGAAACCAGCGCCGGCCAACTGGCCGGCCTGAGCCGCCTGGAAGAACTGTCCCTGAACGACAACCCTTTGGGCGCCCTGCCCGACTTCAGCACCCTGCTCCGATTGCGCAAGCTGGAGCTGCGTTACACCCGGATCAACCAGTGGCCCACGGGCTTGCTGGAATTGCCGGAGCTGAGGGAGGTCGACCTGTCCGGCAATCACCTGAGCGCGGTGCCCGACAGCCTGCTCAACCCTGCTCCCGAAAAGGTAGAGGCCAGCATCCGTCTCAACCGCATGACCCGCCTGCGTGACAACCCGTTCACCCCGCGAGCCAATCAACAGATGCGTGCGTACATCACTCGCCTTTCACGAACCCGCCCGGGCTGGCGCAACGGCGGCCAGCCTGGCGCATTCGAAGTCCCCTTGAGCCACACCGACGAAATGCTGCGGACAAGGGAGCTTTTCCCCGGCTTCAGCGAGGATGAAAACGAGCGACTCGTACTGGATGCAGGCGACGGGGCGCCGGCCGAACTGACACGCCTGGAAGGCCAATGGCAAACCTTGAACAGCCAGCTGGACGCCTGGGCCGCACAACGGTTCCTGGTGGCGGCCGACGACGCCAACCTTCGCGTAGGGGATGCCAGTCACCGCCGGCAATTTGCCCGGAACCTCAAGGAGTGCTGGCGGCGCATGACCCCCAAAGCCCTGGCCCGTGATGGTTCTCCCATCGGTTACACGCTTGAAGCACTCGGTTTGAGCGTCGGTGACTTGCCGGCGTTGGAAGCGGATTTCAGCCATGTAGGGTCAATCAAACTGCAGGGCATGCGATCCCTGTACAGTCTGGATGAGTTTCTCGGCCACTTCAGCCACACCCGTTGGCTCGAACTGTCAAACGGCGAGTTGCGTTCAATCCCGCCCAGCGTTGCCCGGATGAACCGGCTCACCCGCCTGGACCTCAGGGGCAACCGGTTGTCTCTGACCGAGGCCGACGTGGATCTGCTGGAGGGGCTCACCTCACTCAAGACGGTCGACCTGAGCCGCAACCCCCTGGCGCGTACCCCCAACTTCGGTACCCTGCCGAACCTGCGCGGGGTGAATTTGAGAAACACCGGGATCACCGAGTGGCCGCAGGGCCTGGGGCCACATCAGGCGTTGGACACCGTTGACCTGACCGAGAACCGTATCACGCAGTTGCCCGAGTCCCGAGTCAACCCGCCGCCCGAGGAGGCCGAGGCAGTCATCCGCGTCAACAACGTCACATTTATCGGCGGTAACCCGCTGACCACAGAAGCCCGCAGGCAGTTGATTGAGTATTGGAACAATGCAACCTTACTCCACCCCGAGGCTGCGGAGCGCCGGCAGGCGCACGCGATGCGTTATCGGGCGCCACGGCCCGCGACCGTCGAGGTTCGCGCCCCTCAAGAACAGGTGCTGGACGACACACCGGAGCCGGCATACCAGCACTGGATGGACGGTCTGTCACCCGAGGAAATCGACGTAAGACGCAGCCTGTGGGAGTCGATTGCCGAAAAACCCGGCGCGCAGATCTTCCTCGACATCCTCGACAACCTTAAAGAATCGGCGGAGTACCGCCGCGGCTACACCGACCTGCAATCACGCCTGTGGCAGCTGGTCGATGCGGCACGGGACGATGGCTTGTGTGAAGAGCTGTTCAACCTGGCGGGTGACCCGCGCTGTGGTGATCGGGCGGCCCTGGTGTTCAGTGACATGGAGGTCAAGGTGCTGACGTGGCAAGCCACACAAGGGGCCAGCGATGGCGAGGCGGGACCGGCACTGTACGAGTTGGGCAAGGGCCTCTTTCGCCTGGACGAGGTGGAAAAATCAGCCAGCGGGGAGATTCGGGTTCGAGAAGGCATGATTCGCATGTCGAGCATGACTCCTGAACAAAAAGTCACCGCCCTGGAAAAACTCGAAGATATTGAAATCCGCCTGGCCTATCGCATGGGCTTGGCACGCCGCCTTGGCCTGCCTGGTCAACCCATCGAGGCCCGCTACCTCGCAACGGGGCAAGTGGCGCCGCAGATACTGGCTAATGTCGCCATCAGAATCGAACGACTGGACAACTCCAAGGCCTTCGTACAATCACTGCTGGGCCGTGAGTTCTGGCAGGCCTTTATCCGCAAGCAGTATGGGGAAGCGTTCAGCGCCCTGAGGGACCACTATGATGTGCGCTTGAATGCGTTATCCGAGGAGCACTTTGCGGGCAGCCTGACTGATGACGAATACACAACCCAGGCTGAAGATGTGCAACTGCAACTGGCCGTGGCGGAAGCGCAAGAGATTCGGTCGCTGACCCTGCGCGACTGGGTACCATGCAAGGAGCGCTGCAACATCGCCTGACGGACTTACGGCGTTTGCACCAACCGCCCCAGCCGCTGCTTAAGCATCTGGTTCTCGGCCCGCAGTTGCTGGACTTCTTCCAGCAGGTCGAGCGCCAGGGCGACGCCTTCCCATTCCAGCTCCAAGTCCTTTTGCAGCGCCGAGGCACGCTTGGCCAGGGCCAGCTCGTAATCGGTAAAGCGCCAGGACTCGGGACTGGTCCCCACCGGTTCAACGATGCCGTGCTCGACGATTTCGATCACGTAGGCCACCGACAGGTCGGTGGCCTCACAGAATTCTGCCATGTTCACTTGAACCAAACGGGGACTGCTCATCGTTAGCTACTCCATGATTCTCTTGGATCGAAGGCGGCTTTTTGTGCCAGTTCCTGCCACAACGCCTTGACCTCGTCGTCGGTGTTTTTCGGCATCACCGCCTTGAGTTGCACAAACAGGTAACCGCGCTGCCCGGCCTTGTTCAACAAGCCATGGCCCTTGGCGCGCATGCGCTGGCCGTTCTGGCTGCCGGCGGGCACCTTGAGGTTGATCTTGCCGGTGAGGGTCGGCACCGCCACTTCCGTGCCCAACGCCAGCTCCCACGGGGCCAGCGGCAGGGTGATGATCAGGTTCTCACCTTCCACATCGAATTTGGGGTGTGGCGCGAACTTGATGATCAAGTACAGATCACCATTGGCACCACCGCCAATCCCCGGCGCGCCCTGGCCCTTGAGGCGGATGCGCTCGCCGTCGGCCACACCGGCCGGGATCTTCACGTTCAGGCTCTTGGTGGTGTTGCTGACGTGCTGGCCGGCCGCGTTGTATTGCGGCACCTGGAAGTTGACCTGCTTGGACTCGTTGGACAGGGTCTCTTCGAGGAAGACCGGCAGTTCCATTTCCACATCTTGCCCCCGGCGCCCGGCGCTACGGCCTTGGGCACCACCAAAACCATTGCCGCGCGAACCGAAGATCGAGCTGAAGAAGTCCGAGAAGTCGCCGGTGTCCTGGCCACCGCCGCCATAGCCACCACGGCTCTGCCAACCTGGCGGGCCCTGGAACGGCTGGCCATGCTGGCCGTATTTGCGCAGATCGTCGTATTCGGCGCGTTTGTCGGCGCTTTTCAGCGCTTCATAGGCTTCGGACGCGTCCTTGAACTTGGCTTCGGCGTCCTTTTCCTTGCTCACGTCCGGGTGATATTTGCGCGCCAGCTTGCGATAGGCGGCCTTGATCGTCTTGTCGTCGGCAGTCGGCTCGACGCCGAGAATCTTGTAATAGTCTTTGAAGTCCATCGGGAGTATCACCGTCCGTTATCGATATCGCACTGCCAGCGTCACAGCATGCGCCTGTTTGCGGCGTCTGGATTGACCGATCTCAATCTTGTGACCGAAGGGTGCGTCAGAAGTTTATCGGCGCTGCGGGCAGAATCCTGCAGCCACCAACCGTATGGGGAGGATTTGGGGGCAAACACCGGGCTTTCAAGGTAACAAGTCCGTTGTATTTAGCGGATAGTCGGCCTACGCATCTGCACGCGGGTGGCATACACTGCGCGGCCGTTTTTCAACCGGAACCCGATTGACATGAAAAACCCATCCCCAGCCCGTGCCTGCGGTATCGACTTCGGCACGTCCAACTCCACCGTCGGCTGGATTCGTCCCGGCATGGAAACGCTTATCGCGCTGGAGGACGACAAGATCACGCTGCCGTCGGTAGTGTTCTTCAACTTCGAAGAGCGCCGCCCGGTGTACGGTCGCCTGGCCCTGCACGAGTACCTGGAAAACTACGAAGGCCGGCTGATGCGCTCGCTCAAGAGCCTGCTGGGTTCCAAGCTGATCAAGCACGACACCAGCGTACTGGGCACGGCCATGCCGTTCACCGACCTGCTGGCGCTGTTTATCGGCCAACTCAAGAGCCGTGCCGAGACCACCGCCGGGCGTGAGTTCGACGAAGTGGTGCTGGGCCGCCCGGTGTTCTTCGTCGACGACGACCCGATGGCCGACCAGGAAGCCGAAAACACCCTGGTGGACGTAGCCCGCAAGATCGGCTTCAAGGACATCTCGTTCCAGTACGAACCGATTGCCGCGGCCTTCGACTACGAGTCCACCATCGAGAAAGAAGAACTGGTGCTGATCGTCGACATCGGCGGTGGTACCTCTGACTTCTCCCTGGTGCGCCTGTCGCCCGAGCGTCGCCAGATCGACAACCGCCACGACGACATCCTCGCCACCGGCGGTGTGCATATCGGCGGGACCC